>CAJOEB010000009.1 GCA_905233775.1 uncultured Alphaproteobacteria bacterium
TCTTCAACTAATTTCTTAAAAAATGGAATGACAGAACCGCGCGATCCTGCGACATTCCCGTATCTAACGACAGAAAATTTAGTTTGACGCATTCCGCTGGTCATACTTGTTTTTGCACTCATTATGGTTTTCAAATATATGGATTATTATAGCATATTTGTGATATTTATCAATATAAAAGACGTACATTGTATGTACATTGGCTGTATTTTAAAAAAGGTACTGTAAACTACCTGAAACGATTGCGAAGTCCCCGTAATTTCGCTAGCGATAGAAATTTTATTTTGGTTAACTTTACCGATAAATACGAATTAGATAGGATTATATCAGCCTTGTTTGTATCTAAAATTTGAGCGTTAACTTTACTTCTGGCTTTTCCGTATTTACCGAAAAAATTATATAATTTTTTGTGTAACAGAGGGGGTAATTATGGCATTAATAAAGAAATCGGAATTAGCGCAAAAATTGGGCGTTTCCAAGGCTTATATTTCAAAACTCATAAGGGAAGGAAAATTGAAAAAGCAAGGAAAATTAGTCGATGATGAATCGCTGAACAGATACAAAAGCTTGAAAGATCAGTTATTAGAAGCAAAATTGCATAATGAAGAGCTGAAAGGCGAGCTTTTGAGGGAGCGAGTAAAAGAAATCGAAAGCAAGTATATTCCAAAGAAAGAGGCTATAGCAGTATTTGAAGAGCGAGGGAATACTGTTCGCAATGCTGTGCTTAAAATTCCTGGCAGAGTGGCTGATGCAATAGCTTTAATGACGGATATAAGAGCAATCAATCAACTTTTAAGAGATGAAATAAGGGCGACTTTATTCCGAATAAGTGAGGGCGCGAAAGAATAAAGATTAAATACCCCAACACTGCGAAGACTATATAATTTTGGTAGCAAGGGTACTTTTTTCTTTTAGCCAGTATTCAATGCCTATATAATAATCTGCGGTTGGTCTGAAAAAATCTTTTTTAGTCTGAGATGATTTTTACTTTATAGCATCAACTTTTAAGGGGTACTTTTAGGGGTACTTCTGTAATTTTATTTTTAACCATCTTCTGAAATTTAAACAAAAAAGCAAAAAATCTTGGTGGGCATTGCAAGGTTCGAACTTGCGACCCCTACGATGTGAACGTAATGCTCTACCGCTGAGCTAAATGCCCTCCGAAAAATAAAAAATCGGGTGAAGCATCATGCTTCTGGTGGAGCGGATGGTACTTACTTCATAACTCGTCACTGGAGAGTTTTTAGGCACTTTCTCTTTGTTTTCAATATGTTACAACGATACAAAAATGACCGCTCCTGCGGATGAAAAATGGAAAATGACGATTTTATCCTTTATTTTCAATGAAATAAATTTTTGCGATCTCCAAATACCTAATTTATCAGGAGAACTTTAAACTAATAATCAAAATCTATCGTTATTATGTTTCGAATGATTGTTCTTCGTATTTTCGGTAATATTATTTTATAAAACTGGTTATTTAGCCGCAAAAGTAAAATAGAGATTGAAATTACCGTGTTTATTCCGTACTATACTTTACAAAACTGGTCATTTAGCCATAAAAATAAAATAGGAGTTCCTATGAATATAAAACGAGATTCTTATTTAAATAAATTGATTCGCCATAAACATAATGGTTTTATTAAAATAATCAGCGGTATCAGGCGTTGCGGAAAGTCTTATTTGCTATTCGAATTATTCAAAAATCATTTAAAAGAAAAAAATGTTCCTGAATCACATATTATTACAATACAACTCGATGATCGAAAATATTTGAAATATCTTGATCCAGACGCCTGCTATAATTATGTAGAATCTCAGATACAGGATGATGCGATGCATTATCTGTTGCTGGATGAGGTTCAGATGATGAAAGATTTTGAGAGCGTACTCAATGGATTCTTGCATATCAAAAATCTGGATGTTTATGTTACAGGCAGCAATTCAAAATTTTTATCATCTGACATTGTTACTGAATTTAGAGGACGCGGAGATGAAATTCGTATGTATCCGCTTAATTTTGCCGAATATTATTCGGTTGCCGGTGGTGATTGGGACAGAAATTGGGATGAATATTGTCTTTATGGGGGAATGCCTGCGATATTAAAATTTGAAACAGACGCTGACAAAGCGAATTATTTGCAGAATTTATTCAAAGAAACCTATATAAAAGATGTAGTTGAACGCAACAATGTAAGGAACAAGACGGAATTCGAACAATTAGTTAATATCGTGGCATCAAATATTGGCAGTTTAACAGGAGTAAAAAAATTAGCTAATTCATTTAAAAGTGTCGCAAACAGTTCGATTTCAGAGCCAACTTTAAATCAATATTTGGAATATCTTTCGGAAGCTTTCCTTATAAACAAAGTGCAACGATATGATATTAAAGGAAAAAAATATCTAAACAGTCCGTGCAAGTATTATTTTGTTGATTCCGGACTTAGAAATGCTCGACTGAATTTTCGACAAACTGAAATTAATCATATCATGGAAAACGTAATCTATAACGAATTGCTAATACGAGGATATCAAGTAGATGTTGGGAATGTCGGTGTAAGAGAAAAAAAAGATGATTTATACGTTCGCAAACAGCTTGAAGTAGATTTTGTTGCGAATCAAGGAAGCAAAAGATATTACATTCAATCTGCGCAAGAAATACCAACTCAAGAAAAACGAGAACAGGAGGAAAAATCTTTACTCAACATCAGGGATTCTTTTAAGAAAATCATTATCGTTGAGAAAAATATAGTTCCGAGACACGATGAGAATGGCATCACTATCATTGGTTTAAAAGATTTCTTACTGAATACTGATAGTTTGGATTTTTAATTTTAGTATTATGCCAATTTCCCTATTTTAGATTTCATGTAAAAATATAAATTTTATTGTTTTTAATAATATATTTACACAGACAAAATCAAAAATTTTAAAAACTTACAATTAAAACCTTTATCGCAATAAGCCAATTTATTTCTGTGATATAATACTACAGACGTACACATTTGTATAAATGATATTTACAGATTTCCCATATTAAAGATAATTCAAAGAATTAAATATAAGGAAGTACAATGCCATAATTTAAGTCTAGAAATATATACTGCTTCAAGGACTATTAAGCTTGTATTTATAATAAGCTTATTGCGAAAGTCGAAAACGACATTTTGAAGCTTTTGATTTTCAGGAAGTTAAAAAGATCAAAAATGACTTTCGCAATAAGCTTAATATCATTTGATCTTGAATTTTGTCATTTTTTTTATTGTATAAGTAACATCATAGTCGTTAATACATTCAGTTCCATAGAACTCTTTATTTCCATATAAATGCCTTTGTATAATTTGACATATATCAAGTTCATGATTGTCTTTTATGTAATATTCTAATGCATTGTCCTTGCCATCTGATTCTAAAAATGGATAAGGAATAAGTCTACGACCATTATCTAGGCCTGAAATAATAGTAGCTTTTATACCAATTTCAGTATTGTTATATTTTACAGAGTATATTTCTTTCACAAGTTTATTTGGGTCTATCAATGTTAATGTTAGCAAATATTTTTCAAAAGTACTTAATATATATACATTATCTTCTTTGAGCTCTATACTCTCTATTTTGTATTCTGGGTGTTGGTTATAATAAAAAGAGTCAGTCTTTTCTTCATATTCCCAATTATCATAATTTTTTAACAACTCTAATGCTCTTTCACGTGGTTTTTTGTTCAAACCAAATCTTTCTTTCCACATTAATGAAGTTTCATCATCTGAAGCTGCTGAATTAATAGGAGTATTGGTATCTCGATTTCTAGTATAAGCAACTCCTGTTCTAATTATTTTTCCTCTATACTTATAATCTTGCGTTAAGACAAATGGTTTCAAAGGAATATTCTTTATTCGCAATATAATTACTTTTTTGTTATTGTAAGAAATTTCGTGTAAAGATATATAGTTATATAACTCTTTGTTTAATTCTACTTTTCGCAACCAATCAACTATATTCGCTATGTTTATATTTGAACATATCGCATCGGGTTTTGCTTATCATCACTTACGCCAAATACGATATATCTATCGTTCGGAGAATTTGAATTGGCCATACATAATATGTCATGTAAAAAATCAATTTTCTTTTGAGTAATATTCTTTTTTTAAGTCTATGTATTCAGACTCCCCTTCATCCAGGAGTCGTTCCAAAAATAAATAATCTATATTCTCATCTTTCATTATTCTTATACCTTTCTTCCATTTATAAAATTATTACGCATTGCACGATGCATCTATATTAAATATCCCATACGGAAATTGCATTTACGTTTTTTGATAATGGTTGAACTTTCGGAGTTAAACAGACCTCGCAGCCTTGTTCCACAGATTCAAGTTTTTCAAAAATTTTAAATCCCGAAACATCTTTGAGCATTGGAGTCGCGTGTTTTTTGATTTCTATTGGATAAAATGTTTGATCCTTTTGAATGAGTAAATCGATTTCATTGCCTTTTTCATCTCGAAAGAAACAAACCGGCGGATTTTCTGCATTATGATAATATGATTTTAGAATCTCGCTCACAACAAAGGTTTCAAAAAACGCTCCTGCAGACGTTCCAAACTGTAATGCCTCTGCAGTTGTCCAGCCTGCTAAATAGGAAGCTAATCCTGTGTCTAAGAAATAAAGTTTTGGAGTTTTTGTTAACCGTTTTGTTATATTTTTGAAATATGGCTGTAATAAATAAATTATCCCTGAGGCCTTTAAAACGGAGACCCAGTTTTTTACAGTTACGGAAGAGACGCCGACATTTCTTGCTATATCCTCATAATTCAATTCTTGTCCCGTGCGAGCTGCTGCGACTTTCAGAAATGTAATAAACGCTATTTCTTTTCCTAAACTAATTAATTGCCGAACATCTCGCTCAAGGTATGTACGAATATATGAGTCGTAAAATGCTCTTCTGCTCTTTTCATCCTTAGAAATCACATCTGGAAATGATCCCTGCCAGATAATTTTGAATGTATCTGTCATTCCTTTTTTGATTAATTGATTTTTCGCTGTTGATTGAGGCAGAAACGACTGCTGTTTAGTTCCCTGTCCCTCTCTTTCGTATATTGAGAATCCGAGCATGTCTATTATTGCGATGCGACCAGCGAGAGATTCGGTGACATTTTTCATCATATCGTACTGCTGCGAACCTGTCATCCAAATGAGGCCGTTTTGGTTTGAGTTATCGAGAAGAATTTTGATATAAGAGAACAATTCGGGCGCATATTGAATCTCATCAATAATAACAGGAGGACTATATGTGTCCAAAAAGCCTTTCGGGTCATTTTTTGCAAGCAATAAATCCGATTGATTATCAAGAGTAACGTATTTTCTGTTTTCTCCAGCGAGATGTTTCAAAAGAGTCGTTTTTCCGATCTGCCTCGGACCGGTTACAAGAACAGCTTTAAAATCCTCCGAAATCTTGGAGATTTCCTTTGCTAACGTTCTCTCAAAATACAATTTCTCTGTCATAAGTCTTATACTCATCGTTATTATTACGATTTATACTAGCTGAGATTACAAAGAATATCAAGAAAAAGCGTAAATTCATAAGTCGACTTCAGATTTACGAGTTTATACAATAAAATCTATGTATTTCGTTTTTCACAAAATATCATTAAAATAAAACCTTCTAAATTTCCAAGCTATTCTGATTTACCAAAAAATCCTTCAATCCGATAATTAAAATGCCGTTTTCGTCATAGTATGGTTCGATATCATCACCCGTAATAATAATTTTTTTGAACGAATCTCTTATTTCCAGAAAAGGTCTTTCCTCGATTTCTTTTTTTTCTGTCGTCGGCATGCTCCAAACTGATTGAATGTAATACCGTTTACTTCCTTGATTTGCGACAAAATCTATTTCTGTCATTTTTCTTTTGTTATTTAGAATTTGATTGCCAACGTCAATAGCATATCTGCGAACATTCAACTCGTTGTAGATGACATTTTCCATCATGTGAGTAGGCTCAAGCTGACGGAAATCTAAACGAGCATTTCTTATGCCAGGATCTGCAAAATAATATTTGTATGGCGTATTTATATACTTTTTGCCTTTTATATCGTAGCGCAAAACCTTCTGCACAATGAACGCATCTTCTAAATAATCAAGATATTGTTTGATTGTGGGTGCAGAAAGATCTACATGCTTCACGCTTTTGAATGTATCGGCTAATTTTTGCGGATTTGTTAAGCTTCCGACTCCCGATGCGACAATATTCAATAATTCTTCTAACTCTCCAGTATGCTTGATATTGTTTCGTGCAACGATATCTCGAAGGTAGGTTTCTTTAAACAGATTTTTTAAATATTTCATTTTATCTGTGCTTTTCTTATGAGTTAGAACAAGAGGCATACCTCCGTAAACACTGTATTCTCGCCAAGCTTCGTGCCAATCGCCTTCGTAGACCGAAAAAAATTCGTTAAAATTCAGAGGATAGACGCGTATTTCATCTCCACGACCTCGAAACTCGGTAACAACATCTTTTGAAAGAAATTTTGAATTACTTCCTGTTATATAAATGTCCAAGTTTTTGATGCGCATCAGTCCATTTAAAACACTCTCGAATTTCGGCATTAATTGAACTTCATCCAGCAGAAAATAATACATTTGATCGTCTCTTATTTGATCTTTTACAAAGTGATAGCAAACATCAGGATCTCTATATTTTTCCTGTTCATAGTTATCAAGAGCAATCGTGATTATGTGATCAGTGTGAACACCTTCATTTATCAGATGATTTTGAAATAATTCAAATAACAGATATGATTTTCCGCAACGTCTGATTCCGCTGATTATCTTAATTAATCCGTTATATTTCCGATCGATAAGTTGAGTCAGATATAAATCACGCTTGATATTCATAACTTCTCCTTAAGCATTCCATAAGCAATAATGCCTGTTTTTTCAATAAATATCAAGTTCCAATTTTAGATTTTATGTAAAAACGCAGATTTTCTAAAATACAAGCTAATTTTTATCACTCTCACGATGAAACTCGTTAAAAAATAAATCCTCTAATTTTTGTCGAATAGCTCTGTATTTATTTTTATCCGAGAATAATTGGTTATATGCATTTGTATTTTCAGTGTAAGCTTCCATAGCTTCTGCTTCAAAAATTTTTGAAAATATATTTCCGTATACGGTTTTATCATTACTTTTAGCCGCTTTTCGGTTTTTAGGATTTTTGTGCATCCGCTGATACAATGTCTCAATAACTACTCTATCACCTTCAGTAAAGTCTCCTTTATACATATCGTTGAGTTCATGTATAACTTCATCCAACGGACTTACTTTTTCATTTGTTGATCCTGCTTTTTTCGGATTAGTCGGTTTTAACGGTTCAGAAGATCCCTCAAGTTCAATCGCTCCTTCATAAGTTTTTTCAAGTTTGTAGTATTCCAGCTTTATACGATTATCTAAATCAAACTCAGGTTTCGGATCTGCTGGCAGTAATTTTGATAAATATGAACACAAAACATATTCCTTATGAAGATCCCTATCAAACATACGTGTTATTTGAGAAATGTAATTATACCAGCGCACAAATGCTTGCGTTTCACGACGAAATTGATAACGTTCCTCAGTATTCAACTCATTGTACCGCTTTGCTACACTTTTCAGTGCATTTGAAATCTTCCCTTGAGTTGTTTTTTCTTTACGATTATCCGGATCAAAATAAATTTTCGAAATATTTTCGATATCCTCATTAGTATAAACTTTAAAGTCGCGTAAAATCTTCTGAGTTTGGTATATCAGATTGATATTTATTTCTTGCTCCAAACTAGTTTCCTGGTAAAACGGCTGAAATGCCTCTTTGATTCGCTCAACGGGATTAACGAAATCAAGAATATACGTATCCTGTTTCCCCGGAAAAATTCGATTGAGTCTGCTCAGCGTTTGCACAGCTTTTACATCTCTCAATTCCTTATCCACTATCATTGTATGGAGCAACGGTTCATCAAACCCAGTTTGATATTTCTCCGCAACTATTAAAATGCTTCCTTCGTCGTGGAATACTGCTTTTGTTTGGCTTTCCCTAACTCGATCACCTTTTCTATTTCGGTTCATTCCTTCTTCTGAAAATTCTTCCCCTGCCAATTCTGGATCTTTCAAACTACCACTGAATGCGATAAATATTTCCATATCATTATAGTTATTGTCTTTGATATATTGTTCTATATTTCGAAAATAACGAACGGCAGCAAGACGCGACGACGTAACGACCATCATTTTTCCGCGACCACCGATTTTTGATCTTGTTACATCTCGAAATGTTTCAACGATAATCGCTGCTTTTTGCTGTAAATTATGTGGATGGAGTTCTTCAAAACGTCGTATTGTTCTTACGGCTTTGGACACTGGAACATCAGGATTATCGGGCACACTTTTCGCTATCTTATAACATGTTTTATATGTTGTATAGTTCGCTAACACATCTAAAATGAAACCTTCTTCTATAGCCTGTCTCATTGAATAAATGTGAAACGGATGAAAACTTCCATCAGGATACGACTCTCCGAAAATTTCCAACGTCTTATTTTTTGGAGTTGCGGTAAAAGCAAAGAAACTTAAATTTTTGTGTTTGCCTTGTTTCAGCATTTCTTGAACTAAAAGATCTTTCGATTCAATTTCTTCTGCTGCTTTTTCTTCCAATTCAGCGTATTCTTCAAGAGCGTCTTTTGTATCTGCTAAAGCTATTTTTAATTTCTGTGCACTCTGTCCTGTCTGACTGCTGTGAGCTTCATCAACGATAATAGCAAAACGTTTTCCTTCGGTTGAGTTAACTTCTTTATAAATAACAGGAAATTTCTGCAACGTAGTTACGATAATTTTTCTTCCGTCGTTTATTGCATCTCTTAATGCCACTGAATTTTTCTTTTCATCTATGACTTCAACTGTTCCAAGAGTATGATCAAAACTTGAAATTGTATTTTGAAGCTGCTGATCTAAAACACGCCGATCTGTAACAACAATTACGCTGTTGAAAATCGCATTGTCATTTTTATCATGCAAACTCGCCATGCGATATGTTGTCCAAGCAATCGAATTCGACTTTCCAGAGCCTGCACTATGCTGAATTAAATAATTATGACCAGAACCGTTTTCTCGAACATGCTTTACTAATTTTCGCACAACATCCAGCTGATGATACCGCGGAAAAATAATTTTGCTTTCTATTTTCTTTTGCGTAGTTCCATTTGATAAAGTTGTAATACTTTCTTTCTTAGTATAATTCACGAACTTTTGTAAGATATTCAACAAGCTGTCTTTTTGCAGAACATTTTCCCAAAAATACGCTGTAACATATCCTCCATTTTCGTTCTGCGGATTACCTTTCCCTCCGTTATTTCCTGCTCCGTTGCTTCCTTGATTGAAAGGCAGAAATCTCGTTTTTGCTCCTTCTAAGCGAGTTGTCATGTACACATTATACAAATCGCATGCGAAGTAAGCTAAAACTCCTTTGTTAAATTTAAAAGCAGGTTCTCTGTAATCTCGATCATATTGCCATTGGCGAATGCCATCTTCTACTGATTGTCCCGTCAGCTGATTTTTCAACTCAATTGCGACAATAGGAATTCCGTTAATCGCTAACATCATATCGACACTTTTTCTGTCGTGCTTTGAATAATGCCATTGACGAATACAGTGGCATATATTTTTTTGATAATTAGCTACAGTTTCTGCATTCAGTCCTGATTCAGGCTTAAAATAACAGACGCGAAATTCAATGCCGCGATCTTTAAAGCCGTGACGGAGTACGTAAATCAAGCCATCTTGCTCAACTGCGTTAGCAAAGACTTTATAGAATTGGATTTCCGGAATGCAACTACATCTGTCAGCAAAACGTTTCCATTTTTTTGGCTGAGATGCTTTTACAAAATCAGTAAGCACATCGAGATCAACAGGAATATTTTGCTCTATGCTTTTGCAATATCCTTTATCCGTAGCTTTTTCCCAACCTCCGGCATCTGATATGAGAAATCTCTCGATAGCTTCTTCAAAAACTTTTTCTGCCTCATCCATTTTCAGCTCACTTTTACTTTTCCGGTAACAACTTCATATATCAAAGATTTCTTGTATAATTCGAGATCTAAAATCAATGCTTCCTTCTCAGAAATAACTTCATCTATTTGTGAACATTTAGCATCGAGATAATTAGCGATGGCGATTTGTTCGGAGAGAGGGGGGAAAATAATTTCTAACCATTTTATCTCTGAGTAATTCAATCCCTGTCGAACACCTGCTCCCATTCCATAAAATCCTTTTTTTAAATCATAGGCATGCAAATAATAGTACAAATAATTAGCATAAACATTAAAAGGACGTATCGTTATATAAGCCGAAGTAATTATTCCTTTTTCCTTTACTAAACCAACACGCAAGCTTGTGTGATCATTCTGAAGATCGGTTAAACGCAAAACTATATCATCACTCTGAACTATGTTATATCCATCAAAAGATGCAGGTAAAAGTCCTGTGGAAGAATTGATATTTTTTCTTTTTATTTTCCCATAACTAAGCGATAACAGATTGTTTTCCTGAAGTGAGGTGTTTCTGTTTTTTATTTGTATAACTAGTTGGTTAAGTGTTTTTATTTCCCATCCTTTCGGGATTTCTCCGATCCATTCAACACCGCTGTCCTTCATTTCTACGTTTGGATCGAGCCCTTTTGTGACAGTTTCAAAAATAATTGCGGATTTCCATTGCTTATATTCCTCTACGCAATTTTTTGCTTCAGAAATAATCGAATCAATTTCCGCACATTTTTTGTCGAGGTAATCGGAGATGGCGGTTTGTTCTGAAAGGGAAGGAAAAGGAAGCAGTGAATCATTAAATGATGTAGCCGATATTTCTTTAAATGTAGTTCCTGTTCCTTTTAATTCAAAATCTTCAGTAGCAATAGACATTACATAATAATAGAATATGGAATGTGCTCCTTGTCGAGGAACGCAAGATAAACATCCTTGATTTGTGCATAAATCTATCTCAGCGACTGCAATCGCACCAATCGGTGCTCGTTTAGAAAAAATTATGCTTCCACTAGGAACCAACGTCGCACTACAAGATTGTAACCCTAATTTTGAAATATTTCGACTGCCACTTTTAATGTATTTATCAAGTGTTTTATAGTCAGCTGGAGTAATCCAAATTATATTACCATTCCAATAATCACAATTATCGCTTTTTGGTGTCGCCCCCGAAACGACGTAAAACATATATTTTATCTTTTTAACTTCCCATTCCTTCGGTATTTCGCCAATCCATTCAACTCCGCTGTCTTTCATTTCCGAGTAAGTTCGTTTCATTTTCCGACCTCATTCATCATCAGCGAACAGTTTTTGTAATTTTTGCATAAGTGATTTTTCACGTTCTCTTATTCGTTTTTCGATATCGGCAGCGGGTTCGAGTTTTTTGTACTCGTAAAACATGCGAGTGAACGGAATTTCGTATCCGATTTTTGTTTTGCTTTTATCTATCCAAGCGTCAGATCTGTAAGGAAGAACTTCTCTCTTGAAATATTCTTCTATATCTTCATCAAGAGGAATATTTTCTGTGTCTCTTTTGGATGTATCCGCAATCGGCTTTCCTTTCTGCATTGTAACAGTGCCGTTTTCATCCAATTTCGGACTTTCAACGACAATTTTGTGATATCCAAAACTCTCATTCTTCAAAATTTTACTCTTACAAACAATTGTAGACTTTCCGTTTTCCAAAACTTCCTCATAGTTTTTATTCCTGTATTCTCCATAAGCTTTAATTATGAGATTTCGGCACTGTTCGCTTATATCAACGCGTTTGTTACCGATTGACTTACGCCTCGGCTCAAAACATTTACTAGCATCTATCAATTGCACATACCCAAGATGTTCTTTGGGTTTATCTTTCGTAATCAGCCATATGTATGTTGCGATTCCCGTGTTGTAAAAACTGTCATTTGGCAGTTGAACAATGGCATCAAGCCAATCATGTTCGATGATATGTCGGCGAATTTCACTTGGACCGCTTCCGGCATCTCCGGTAAAAAGCGATGAACCATTCTGAATAATCGCCATTCGTCCGTGATCTTTTAATTTCGAAATCCCATTTAGAAGAAATAACATCTGTCCATCCGATTTCGCAGGCAATCCCGGACCGAAGCGCCCTTTATCTCCCAATTTATGCTCAGCTTCAACTTGCGTTGCTTCGCGTTTCCAATCTATTCCGAATGGAGGATTTGAAATACAGTAATCAAATGTATCTGTTGGAAACTTATCATCACTCAAAGTATCTCCAAATCTCATATTTTCAGGATTTCCTCCGCGAATGAGCATATCGGCTTTCGCAATACCGAAAGTAAATGGATTTATCTCCTGGCCGAAGCAAAGAATTTCCGCATTTGTATCAAGCGTGCGTATTCGTTCTTCCATGCAAGTCAGCATTTGGCTTGTGCCCATCGCCATATCATAAATTGTTTTTGCAGCGGCGTCTTCTTTTGCAAAATTTGCATTTATCATTAACATATCGCACATCAAGTATATAACGTCTCGACTGGTAAAATGCGCTCCTGCCTCCTCGTTGTAACTTTCAGAAAAACGCTGAATCAGATTTTCGAAAATGTAGCCCATATCAACTGCGGAAATTTTTTCCGGATACATATCCGCATTAACAGCAGTGAAATCGCATATTACCTGATATAATAAATGAGAATCAGCCATGTGCTCAATTTGAGGGAAAAAATTCATTTTATCCAAAATATCTATGACATTTTCTGAAAATCCGCGAATGTACGCTTCAAAATTCGCTTTTATGTTTTCCGGATCAGATTTCAATTTTTCAAACGTAAATCCGCTGGTGTTGTAAAAAGAATACCCTGAAGCTTGGCACAAAAATCCCTCTTTTACTTCAAGATGTTTTACTTTTCGATATACTTCAGAAACTTTATCAAGTGTAGGTAACAAACAATCATGAAATCTTTTTATAACAACCATCGGGAGAATCACTAAGCCGTATTCATGAGGCTTATACGCACCGTAAAGACTGTTCGCTACATTCCAAATTAACGAGGCTTTTTCTTGTATATTCGAACCTACTACTTTTATTTTTTCATCAGACGTCATAAATAAACTACCATACTTACTAAAACTTTTGATTCAAGTGTAGCAGAAAGAGATTTAATAAAAAATTAATAATCTTAAAATAAAGGTAGATATTTATTGTGTTGCAATCATAATTTTTTTGTACTTTTCAACACGTTGTTTATCTTTGCAAAAAGATCAGACAAAAAAATTTCTGCAAGTTTTTTAGCATTTCCTGAATCTTTACACATGACTTGATAATAATCACGGATATTGTTTTGCAAAGTACTATAAAATCCCATCTTAATATATTTTGTAATACAAAATTCATTACAAATCTTTACACAAGACTCCCAAATATTCCCATTACTTTGCAAGCGTACACAGTTTTCCTCAAATTTTTCAAACTGTTTACTCCTTTCCGAAAAAAACCGTCCTTCTTCATAATCATTGATATATTTCATATCTGCAATTTTATCGAAATCTTTATCATATCGGCATGCTATGTACGCATATAGCTCTAAGTTTTTGTTATTCGAGAATTTAATTAAGCTGATTATTCTTTCAACACATCTTTTTACTTCTCTGACTGAAAGTTTCATTTTATTGAACACAGTAGAAATTTTTTCTAAATCTTCTTTGCTGATTTCAACGTTATTGTCTTGGAAAAATTTTAAAACAGCCATTGAGTAACTGATATTATCTGTTCCATATATTTTTGTTCGATGATCTATAAACTTTGTTAAGTAGTTTTCGGCGTTATTTTTTATAAAATCTGAACCATATGTATTAGATAATGCGGCTAAAAGTGCTTTATCGCTAAAAGCCAATATAGTAAACAGACCATCTAAATCAAAGAAGTGCTTTATTGTTTCCAATAAATTTACACAAAAACGAGGATCACATCTGTCTAATTCATCAATAATAAGAACTACTCGGTTATTTTCTTCTATAGTTTTTTGTAAAGCTTCTTTTATTTTTTGCATTTCATCCTTTAAATGCAATTTAGCTAAATCAATTGAACATCCTAATCCTAAGTTTATATTAATGTTAGTTGAATTCTTTAAATTCTGCCACAAATTATTAAATAATGTATTCTTTTCATAGCTTTTAGAAACAGCATCCAAAATCGCTAATTTGGGATCCATATCATCATAATCAAAGGCATTAAAATAAACTGCATGTATTTTATTGTCTATTAAGTATTGGCACAAACGAGTCACAAAATGAGTTTTCCCTGAACCGAATCCTGCTTCTATCGACATTACGTGAGGAAGTTCTTTTTCCTTGATATCTTTTTCTATATTTTTTAGATATTCATATGCACACGGCAACAGATCTTCCATATATTTTTTTAATTTTTGGCCATTTTCGACAATATTTCCTTTATCGTCAATGCAAACATCACCATCTGCTTGAAATTGTTCCCGCTCTTCTTCAGATAATTCAAAAAAGTTCGCTTTGTCTCTCATCAACAAACTCCTCAATAATTAAAAGTTATCGTCCTACTTTTTGTACTTCACCGCATTTTTCAGAGTTTTTCCAGCTTTAAATTTAACTGACTTTGAAGCCGGAATTTGAATATTCTTTCCTGTTTTAAAATTGCGGCCGATTCTTTCCGCTCTGTTCACTACAAAAAACGTACCGAAGCCTACT
>CAJOEB010000010.1 GCA_905233775.1 uncultured Alphaproteobacteria bacterium
AACAATAACATGTTAATAAACAACACTTCTGCTCAGCTGCCTCTACAAATTCAATCTATTCAAATGCCTTTGTAAGTACAGACTATTCAAACACCTATACAAGCTCAATCTGTTCAAATACCCCTGCGAGCTCAACCTGTTAAAGCATCTCTGCAGGTTCAGTGCGTTCAAACACCTTTGTAGGTTACATCAAGTAATGAGAGTACCAATATCATCATAATCAGTAGTAATATAAACTAGCATTAACTAGCTAAATAATTACTGATGTTTTTACATCACACCTATATATAATTAATTGGATAAGATAATAATAGTTAACAAACAAACTAACTAACTAACTTCAAACAGATCTCTTCCGAAAGTCGAAAATGACATACGAAAAACTCTTATTTTCAGTATCTGAAAATATCCTGAGAATACTGGAAATAAGAATACCAGAAATAAATCTTATTCTTCGATGTCGCTTTCTTCATTTCCAATAATGGAACCAGCGTGTACAGGTGTTGGAGAAGCAATCGGCAATTGATCAATTTTTTTAGGTTCTTCTTTTTGAAAAAATTCCTCTTTGCGCTCTTCTTCTTTTTTTGTTTGTATATTTTGTGCTGGTTTTATGATGTCTCTATGTTTTATATTTTTATGTCCTGCAACAATTGATACCGAAGAAGTCGCTGATGAAGTTACTGAGGTTGTTGAAGAAATAGCAGTTGCGTCAGTTCCTTCTTTTCTCTCTGATTCTTGTGCTTTTTCTGATACACGATGATAAGCAGCTTCTATTGTGTGCCTATCTCCTCGTCTGGATATCATACGTTGACCTCTAGGGTGTGAAATAAAATAGTCTAAAATATGAGCGGCGTCTTCGTGTAATCCTTTGTTTTCCAGGTAAGTAGCGTAATCAAGTCTTACTCTTACTTGTTGATTAAGTGAAGAATGTCGAAAGATGTATCCTAAATCTCCGAAAATTGATCTTTCAGCAAATTGTCTATATGTATGCATATCATCTCTTATATTCAGTGCACTTAGGTACATAAATAGTGCTTGTCCTTGTTGTAAATCCGTTAGTTCATGTAATTTGTTTCCATCAAAAAAATATTTCAATGCTCCAATCATCATTCTTGCGTTTTCTGATTTTTCTCCATTGAAGTGTCTTGGGTTTGCTTTACCTATTAAAGTGTTTAAAACAACTCCGTAATTAAATATAATAGCGGCTCTGTTGCGTGTTACCTGAGCTATAAAATCTCCGGTCTGACTATCAAATAAAACACTCATATCATCGGCAATAACACGGTTTCTTCTGGTATCGCTAAAATTAAGATGATCTATTGCAAACATAATATTTCGTAGATTAGAAATAACTCTATTCTGCTTTGCTATATCAATAAAAGGACTTTCGTAAAAATGATTTCCACTTTCTAAACAGCGTTGGAAGATATATTCGCGAAACCTTATCGGAACAGGCGGTAAATCTCTTCTGTCTTTTGCGGATAAATCACTTAATATGTTGTAATAATAAAAAACAAGATTATTTGTGTCTGGTGTCGGTGTTCCTTGCAGTGTTAATTTGCTACTTTGCTCTATTATAAATGGTTTTAGTACTTTTGCTTCATCTTTTGAAGTAGAACATACTTCAAGTCGTTCATTTATAAGTTCAATTTGCTTATAAAGAGGAAGCAGTCTCCAATATTTGATACCATTTCTTTTAAACATATAGTCATTCAAAGTGTCTATATATTGCAGTGGTGTTACTCTTTTTACGAAATCAAGATAATAAGATAATGTAAGTCCTTTGTGTGCTCTGGAAAGTTGATTAAAAGCTCTGTTTCGTTCAGGTTCACGAAAAACACATTCAAGTGCTTCAAATGCTTTTCTTTCGTTTTCTTTCATCGCTTGTCGTATGAGCATTGTTGTATCAATATTATGTGGGATTATACATTTGTTATGTGGGATTATACATTGCCTGGCCATAGATATACCAAATACGGAAATGACCATAGCCTGAACAGCTTTTGGCATACGAATATTGCCGGTTAATCTTGCATTTGCATCGAATATTGGTTCCATAACATTTATGATCGACCTTACATTTGCTTCGGAGTCGCACTGGAAAAGGATAAGTCCGTAATTGGCGATGGCTGCATTTTTCATTTGCGTACTTAAAGAGACATCGTCTAATAATTTTCCTGTTTTTTTATTAAATAATTCACTAAGTAATGTTTCTGCTTCTTCATAATTATGCATGTCGTATAAATGAATAGCATCACAAAGTATTTTATAGTCTTGTGATGGATTGGTTCTTTTATAAACAGTCAGAGGTTGGCTTGATGTTTGGTGGCAATACCCCCCCCCACCATGGCGATGATAGAATGGTTGTCTGTATCTATCAGAGGCATTTGTTGTGAAATTCGTACAAACTAAAGCAATGAAAGCAATTCTGACTATTGATTTACGTAACATAAAATTCTCCTCTGACACAACGATAATAAGTAAAGTTATACATAGTAACCATAAAAAATCAATTATTTTTTAATAAAAATTAATATAAAATTAACTATTTTGAATAATTTTCTATAACAGAGCTTATATGCGATAATTATTACACGAAAAATAACTTCTATAATCATTTCTATATTGAAAAAACCTTGTATATCTAAGATAATAAATCGCTTATCTGTTGATTATAGTAGGAAAAAAAGTTATGTGCGTTTACAGAAGTCACAATTGCGGTGAATTAAGAGAATCTGATGTCGGAAAGACGGTAAAATTATCCGGTTGGGTTCATAAAAAGCGAGATCATGGCAGTTTGATGTTCATTGATTTGCGCGATCATTATGGCATAACTCAATGCGTAATTGATTCAGAAAGTAAAATTTTTTCGGAAGTAGAAAAAATCCGCCATGAATGTATCGTTACGATAAAGGGTAGTGTAGTAAAAAGAGATAATTCTACGATTAACAAAGAAAATCCAACTGGAACGATAGAAGTAAAAATTGAAGAATTTACTGTTCTTTCTTATGTTGCGGGAACTCCGTTTGCAATCAGCAGTGTTTCGGATTTGTCAGAAGAAAACCGTCTGAAATATCGTTTTTTGGATTTACGCCGCGAAAAATTGCATAAAAATATCGTTCTGCGAGCAAATGTAATTTCCAGTATTCGCGAAAAAATGCAGAAAGCTGGATTTTTGGAGATAAATACACCGATATTAACCGCAAGTTCACCGGAAGGCGCACGCGATTTTCTTGTTCCAAGCAGATTATATCCGGGAAAATTCTATGCATTGCCGCAAGCTCCGCAGCAGTTTAAACAACTTCTTATGGTTGCGGGGTTCGATAAATATTTCCAGATTGCTCCTTGTTTCAGAGATGAGGACAGTAGAGCGGATCGTTCACCGGGAGAATTCTATCAGTTGGATTTTGAAATGTCTTTTGTTACGCAAGAAGATATTTTTACGACTATAGAGCCTGTTATATATGAGATTTTTACGGAGTATTCGAATAAAAACGTTTCGAAATATCCGTTTAAAAGAATTTCATACAGCGATGCAATGCTCCATTATGGAAGTGATAAACCGGATTTGAGAAATCCGCTTATCATTGAAGATGTAAGCGATATCTTCGCAGGATCTACTTTTACTCTTTTCATTGATGCATTGAGGGATCATAAAGTAATTCGCGCAATTGCTGTTCCTAATGCTGATAAACAGCCGCGCAGTTTCTTCGATAAGTTAAATAATTGGGCGAAAGAAAATGAGATGGCAGGGCTTGGATATATCACATACGGCGAGGATGATATAAAAGGACCGATAGCAAAGTTCCTAACACCAAATCAGCAGGCGACATTAAAAGAACGTGCAGGATTACTCGGTACTGGTGTTATCTTTTTCATTTGCGATGAGGAAAATAAAGCGAATAATTTTGCGGGAATGGTGAGGACAAAACTCGGGAACGATCTAAATCTTCTTTCTGATGGTTTTGAATTCTGTTGGATTGTTGATTTCCCTATGTATGAACGCAATGAAGATACTGGTGGTATAGATTTTTCGCATAATCCGTTTTCAATGCCTCAAGGTGGTATGTATGCGCTCGAAAATATCGATCCGCTGAAAATAAAAGCGTATCAATATGACATTGTATGCAATGGTATTGAATTATCGAGTGGCGCAATACGAAATCATGATCCTGATATTATGATTAAAGCATTCGAGATTGCCGGATATCCTCCTGAAGTTACAAAGGAAAAGTTTAAGGGAATGTTTAACGCTTTTCAGTATGGTGCTCCGCCTCATGGTGGATGTGCTCCGGGGATCGACAGAATGATTATGCTTCTTGCCGATGAACCGAATATAAGGGAAGTCATTGCGTTTCCGTTAAATCAGCAGGCACAGGATTTAATGATGAATGCGCCTTCTTCGGTTTCTGAAAAGCAATTGAAAGAGTTACATATAAAACTTGATTTGCCTAAGAAGACTACATTAAAATCATAAAAATAATTTATAGGATGGTATTTATATGAGAAAACTTTTGTCGCTGCTTGCTACTGCGTCAGTTTTGATGGCGGGGGTCACTGATCTTGAAGCTTGGACAATCAGAATGACTTGCCGTTCCAAAGGACGTGAGATAGAACTATGCAAAAAAGCGATCGACGAGTGGATGAAAAAACATGGTGGTAAGCACAAGGTCGAGATTGTGACACTTCCGCATGCAAGTAACGAGTGTTTTGCGTTATATCAGCAGTGGTTGAGTGCAGAGACATTTGATGTCGATATAATGCAGATGGATGTTGCTTGGATAGGTGTCTTTTCTGACTATTTGTATCCTCTTAATGAAATATATGCTCCTGATGAGATTGAAACGAATGATTATTTTGATGCGGTCAGACAGAGTATATACAGTTCTGATGGCAGTATGGTTGCGTTACCTTGGTATACCGATTGTGGGATAATGTATTATCGAAAGGATCTGCTTGAAAAGTATGGCAGGAATGTTCCGACGACATGGGAAGAACTTTATGATACTGCGTTATACATTCAGGATGAAGAGAGAAAACAACCGGAGAAAAAGACAAAATTTCATGGTTTTATATTTCAAGCAAAAGCGTTTGAGATCTTGACGTGTAACTTTCTTGAATTTGTAGATTCTTTCGGTGGGGCTATTGTTAAAGAGAAAACGGCTGTTGTTGATTCGGATGCTCCGCTTGCTGCGACTATGTTTATGGCAAAATGCATTAACAGCATTACAAATCATAACGTTCTCAATTATTCTGAAGAAGATGCACGAGGGGTGTTTCAATCCGGTAATGCCGTGTTTATGCGAAATTGGCCATATGCTTGGGCATTAATGAATGAACCATCTACTGCAGTTGCAGGGAAAATCGGCGTAATGCCTATACCGAAAAGCATAAATGGCGGAAAAAATTCAGGTGCTCTTGGCGGATGGTTTCTTGTTGTGTCAAAATACTCTAAACATCCGGATGTTGCTGCGGATCTCATAAAATTTTTAACGGATAAAGTTCAGCAAAAATATAGGGCACAATATTCATATCTTCCGACATTTAAGAGTTTGTACAGCGATAAAGATGTTTTACGAGCTAATCCGTTTTTCGCAGATATGTATAATTCACTAAATAGTGCAGCTGTTCGTCCATCGATTGCTTTTGGAAAAAATTACTCCAGAGCAAGTTCGGAAATATACAATTCAGTAAATACAATTCTTACAAGAGCGACGGAAACGGAACTCAGCTCTTCTGAGGTTCGCAACCTTCTCAATAGATTAAATAAGAAACTTACGAAATTACTGAATAAATCTGATAAAATGCAGAAAAAGTTGAAGAAACAGTCGGGAGAAAAAATAAGTTTTTGGAATAGAATAAAGGGATTTTTCGGGATTAATTAGTAATGAAGTTTTTTCATCCGCAGAAGTTTAAAAAACGCCAAGTTTCATATGCTGCAAAATATCTAAATTGGCTTTTTCTTACTCCTTGTTTGCTGACTCTTATTATTTGCGCCGGATGGCCGCTTATCAGAACCATATCTTTTGGTTTTACTGATGCGACATTAGATAATTTAAGTGATATAAGTTTCGTAGGAGTAGATAATTTCGTTGCGATCGCGAGAGATCAAGATTGGTGGAAAGCCGTTTTGAATACTTTTGTTATTGCAATAGTTTCCGTTCCTCTTGAAACCATTTTCGGGATGGTTATTGCTCTAATTTTGCATCGTAATTTCAAAGGACGTGGTTGGATGCGTGCAATAGTTTTAGTACCGTGGACTATTCCGACAATCGTTTCTGCCAGAATGTGGGCATGGATGCTAAATGACTCGTACGGAATAATTAATGATCTTCTTATCCGAATGTCTGTAATCAAAGAACCTATTCCTTGGATTGCGTCAAATGCGTTAAGTATAGTTTCGATAATTTTAGTTGATGTATGGAAAACTACACCATATATGGCATTATTGTTACTGGCAGGATTGCAATCATTACCTCAAGATTGCTTTGAAGCTGCGGAAGTAGATAGTATTCCGTTTAGAACGACATTTAAAAGCATTATTTTACCTCTGATGAAGCCGACAATAATAGTAGCGATGATTTTCAGAACACTTGACGCTGTTCGCATATTCGATCTCGTATATATATTGAGCAGCGGAAATAATGAAAATGCGACAATGTCAGTTTATTCACGTAGATTTTTGGTCGATTATGCTGACGTAGGTTACGGTTCTGCTGCTGCAACTGTTTTGCTGTTTTTTGTCGCATTTTTGAGCATACTTTATATATCATTTAACCAGAAAAAACTAAGGGAAATGAGTTAATAATATGGTTTGGAAATACAAAAAAATCATAAAAGAGATCGTTTTTTACAGCGTTTGTTTAATTGTTGCATTTTGCTGTTTATTTCCATTTTATTGGGCTGTAGTTTCTTCATTTCGTGATAGCTCAAATCTGTTTTCCACTGAACTTTTACCTTCAAAAATTACATTTGATAACTACAAGGAGGTTTTTAGCGATGTTACTTTCGGATGTTCATTTCTGAATTCTGGAGTTGTAGCCGTCTGTACAGCTCTATTGACTCTTGCTGTTTGTCTTTTTGCTGCATATCCTCTTGCTCGAGCAAAATTTCGAGGGAAAAAACGATTTTTGATGGCTGCGTTGGGAGTTACAACTCTTCCGCATGTCGCTGTTTTGTCTGGTTTGTTTGAATTGATTCGCTTTTTGGATATTTATAATGAAAAATCTGCATTAATCTTGTCTTATATGATTATAACCGTGCCATTTACCCTTTGGACTTTGACGAACTTTATGCGAAATATCCCGAAAGAAATAGAAGAAGCTGCAATTATGGACGGAGCAAGTCGATATGAAATACTAACTAAGGTTTTTCTTCCGATATTGAAGCCGGCAATCGTGACTACCGGACTTTTGGCTTTTATTGCAGCTTGGAATGAGTTTTTGTTTGCATTAACATTCACTTTAACAAATCAATCACGTACAGTTCCTGTTTCTTTAGCACTGTTCAGCGGAGCGTCACAGCATGAACTCCCTTGGGGATTAATTATGGCTGCCAGTGTTCTGGTTACTTTGCCGCTTATTGTTTTGGTTGTCGTATTCCAAAGAAAAATTGTCGCAGGATTAACTGCCGGTGCAATAAAAGGATAGTCTTTCTTTTTAATGGTTAAATCATAACATATTATTAATATTTTTGTTGTTATGTTTTTGTTGTCGTAAGTAAAGATAATTATCGGTTTAAGTAAACAACAAATGCATAGAATTTTATTGACTTTTTTATTGTTTATATTAGCTCATATTGACCTTTCGTTCACAATGGAGCAGAAGGGGGGGGGTAATCCACTAAATGAATTCACAAGACTTACTGATAGGCACAAACCTACAATAGTCTTAGCAACCGATGATGGATACGCAGTGCCTACTGCTGCGACCATATTATCAATTGAAGAAACAACCCCAGATCCAAAAAATGTTATTGTTTTATCCTATAAACTTTCGAAAAAAAATAAATGTGCATTAAAGAATCTAAGTAACGGAACAACGAATGTTATTGTTCAAAGAATACCTATGCAATATATAAAAGATGCGAAAAAATGTTCAACAACTTGGAATGTTTTAGTTCAAGCAAGAATTTTTTATCAGGAAATTTTTAATGAACTAAATTCTAATCCGCAATTTTTAGAAAAAATCGGAGGAACACCTATTGAATATTTTATTCATATAGATTCCGATACAATTGTTGTTCGTAATCTTCTTAGTATATTAGAGTCTTCCACAATTTATAGTAATACTTGTTTCTCTTCAACTGATTTGTGTTTTATATCTAGAAGAAGATTAGATGAAGAATATATTAACGGTGTGAGTGGCGGAGTTGTCATTTGGATGCTTGAAGCTGTAAACAAACTGGGTTCTACCATCATGAGAGATAAATTAAGAGAGAGTATAGATCGAAATTTATATCTTAATTTTTATAGAAATGATAAATGTTATCAACTTTGGAGTATTCTTCGTGATAGTGATGATCGCGATACGTTGATAAAATCGTTAAGAGTTCTGGAAACATTAGATTTATCAAAATTAGATGAATTTATTTCTAAAATAAAAATGGAAAAACATTCAGCAGAATTTGTATCTTTTATCGAAATTTTTTCAGAGCTTAATAAAGTCTTTGGTAACCTTATAGCAGGAAAAATCAATGAGATACTTAACTATTTAATAGAAGAATCTAGCGAAGAGAAAAAAGATTTATCTCATATGAATAGAGCATCAGGTATGGAAATAAAAATCATTCAAACAAATCCAACTGAAGAAGAAGTTATGAGTAAATGTTTGGTTAGTTTTTTTTCTCATAGATATAATTTTATTATGAAATATATTTTTCCAAAGTTAGACAAGACACCACAAGATGAACTGAGTGAATGGGGATTATGCGGATATCCTCAAATAACTTCTTACAAGGATCTTTTAATGGAGTTATGCAAGAAGTATCCGCAAACTGTGGAAGAGATAATAAAAGAATTTAATGAAATAGTCGTGATGCATTTTGATATGTGTTATAAACCCTGGGAACCAAGATTTAGAGAATTGGCACGAGAAGATCATGAATTATATAAAATAGCTTCCATATATTCTTATTATATCTATAAACTTTGTAATTTCGATAAAATCGATCAATGGAAAACGAGTTTTTCTAATATCCTAAAAGAATATGAAGAACCGGATATAATAGAGAGAGATGAAATTACGGAAATATTGAGATCTATTAATCACATGTTTAGAAAACCTCCATATACTGTTGTACAACATCTTCGAATTATTCCAACAACATCATTGACAAGAATTTTGAAACTTATGTATAGCATGTCGTCAGATATAATAGAACATCCGAGAGGAGCAAAAGAAGAAAAAGAACAGAGAGAAAAAAATATGGCTATCGTACCATTACATACGAAATATTGGTGGGAATAAATTTATAACCATCATATTGCTGCTATTGCTGTTTTAAGCAACTTTAAAGAAAACAGAATTACTTTTTCGAAATTACTTTCCCGGAAATAATCCTGGTTTTGGTGTAATAACTAATTCGTAGGCGAAAAGATTGTTGGTAGCACCAGCATAAGTCATTTTAAACGTTTTTGGATTTAACAGAAAGAATCCAATTTTGTCTTTGCTGAAGTTACTTGTAGTTCTGTACATAAATCTTACAAGAACACGCTCATCACCATCTTTATCACAAACTAAATCAGGATGCGTACTTTTGATCTGGTCAAGTGTTCGTGATATGGGATTGTCACAAGCTCGATCAACTCCGGGTTCTGTATCTGCTGCTGTATTACTATAGCAACGTTGGAATTGGTAATTGTTAGCGTTTACTCTTTTTACCCAATAACATATTAAAACAGGGAATACTCCGAAAGGCCAAGGCTTAAACATAGTGTTTGTATGAAAGAAATTCAGACAACTAATGTATGTAATTCTTCCGAAATCTTCTTTGGTTAATTGCTTTTCTGCCCGTATATTACTGATTTGCTGAATCATGCTTGCAGCAAGATAAGCAGACGTTTTTACTTTATTTTTTAATTCGTAGAAACGGTAATGATCGAGAGCAAAGAGAAGAAGAATAATTAAAATCGGAATTGAAAACGTGAACTCGATTAAAATGCTGCCATGGAAAGATTTTCGAAAATATTTTTGGAATGTTGCTGAAAATATCTGCTGAAATTTCCAAAATATCTGTAATATCTGCTGGAAACTTGCCAATATTTGCTGGCACAGACGGTCAACTACCCCCCCCCGTGAGTTCTGTAGGAGAACAGCTTAGATAATACTTTAGATATATTGATCATTGATAATCTTCCTTTTTCTGTAGTTAAATTATAATACAATAGTTGTATATGTTATTAATGAAAAATAATTAAAAGATTATAAAAACGACCTAAAATATTATATTAAATTTTATACAAAAAATTCACAAAAACTGATCTCGAAGATTGTTCGTAAAAAAATAGAAAATTCCGGAATAATGTTTTTTTGCTTTATGCGTTTTAATCATTTTCTTGTTTATAATGAATCTTTTTTATAAATTATTTATAAATAATGACTTAAAATCAACTACTAACTACAGGAAAAAGTCCTGGTTTCGGTATTATTACAAGTCTATATGCAAAATTACCTCTGTTGGATTTGTATCTACTTATGCTGCCAAACTCTGGTGATAGAATGATAAATCCTAGTTTATTTTTGCTATATGATGCGCTTGGATGATAAAAACATTCGATAAGTAATTTTTCATCGCCAACATTTTCTATAAACATATCCGTACGATCTAATGAAGGACATTTGGTAATCATAGCAGAATAATTTTGAGTTCGTGTTGCTCCAACATTCGAGAGTTGATCTACATTAGTTCCAAATTGATCTGCAGTTCCAAAAGAAATTGCTTGATATGTGTAACTATCATCTCCAACTTTTTTTACGTAAAAAAGGCATACTTTCATCATTATACCAAAAGATTTTGTATCAAACAGATTGAAACAACTGGCATGGGTTATAAATGATAAATTCTCTGTATTTATTTGCTTATTTGAACGAGTATTACTGATTTGTTGGATCATTGATGCCATCAAATAAGCCGATGATCTTATTTTATCCTTTAGTTCATAAAAGCGATAATGATCATTCACAAAAAATAGTAGTGAAATCACAATAGGAATTGCAAAAGCAAATTCAATAAGTATACCTCCATGATAAGCTAAACGAGTTGTATTCAGTATATAAATTTTCTTTAAGAAATTTTTGAAAGTGCTTTTTAGATTTTTTTGGTTGTTTCTTTTAATTGTTTTTAAAAAATAAGAATTATACGTTTCTATCTTACATAAGAACTTTACTACCCCCCCCCGTGAGTTCTGTAGGAGAGCACCTTAGATAACACTTTAGATATATTAATCATTGATAATCTCTTCATTTATAACCCCTTATAATACCATTAATTAATTCAATTAATTAATAAGAAGATGTTAACAGATAATAGTTAATAAGTTGATAAAATACGTCGCAGTAAGAAAAGTCGTATTTTTTTTATTAACGCTAAATTATTTATAATAACTTATTAGATAAGTTATTTATTTATAGTAATAAGGTTCAAAAAATAAAAAGGAATAAATATCATAATTACACCAAAACAAAATATTAATTTATACGACTATTAAAATTAATAAATATATGTTAAAAGTAGCTCGTAAATTCACAAGCATGGATTTTTCTATGAATAACGAAATCAATGAAACGCCAAAAATGCCGTTAACTGTTTGGGTTCTCGGAGCGGTAAGCTTTTTCTCAAATGCTGCAGCTGTAGTTATTACAGCTCTTACTCCAGAGTTTATTATACATGTTTTGGGATCAACGGCAGCAGTCCTTGGATATATCAGAGGTTTTTCGGAAGCATTGTCGTACCTCGTAAAGTTGTTTTCCGGTGTTATCAGCGATTGGATGGGAAAGCGCAAAGTCCTGATATTATGGGGGTATTTATGTGCAGCTTTCGCTAAGCCGATGTTTGCGTTATCCCAAGGATTAGGGCTGTACGTGTCCGCGCAATTACTTGAGCGCGTTACAAATGGATTGCGTGATACTCCGCGCGACGCTCTTATAGCAGATTGTACTCCACGAGAGTTAAAAGGTGCAGCGTATGGTATTCGGCAAACCGGAGCTTTTGCCGGGTCAATGATCGGCTCTATTGCTTGTTTCTTTGTCCTTGCTAATTTTAAGGGAAGTTCGTCTGATAGTATTCGTCTCGTATACTTACTTGCGTCTATTCCGATATTTATTGCGGTTCTGCTGATATATTATGGAATAAAAGAACCAAAAATCGTGGGTCTTCAAAAAAGACGCGGTTTTCCAATTCGTAAGTCGGATATCAAAGAACTTGGTGCTCATTTTTGGTTCTATATGTTCGTTTGTTTTGTATTTATGTGCGCAAGATATAGCGACGCTTTTTTAGCACTAAGAGCTAAAGAACTTGATCTCGATCTAAAATATATTCCGTTGGTACTTGCTGTTATGCATCTCTTTAATGCAGTTACTTCAAGGATTGTCGGTTCGTGGTCTGATCGTCGTGAAAGAAAAATCTTTTTAGCGTTTGGCTTTTGTATGATGCTTGCATCTTGTGTAATATTGGCTCTTGCAAAGGAGATTTGGCATGTATTCGTTGGCGTAGCAATATACGGCATACACTATGGAGCAACGCAAGGAACATTTTTCGCAATGGTTTCCGATTATGCGCCGCCTCAGATAAAAGGAACATCAATTGGTATATTTAACCTTATCTGTTGTATAGGAATGTGTATTTCTAACGCTCTTACAGGAAATTTATGGACTATATCCGGTGCTGAAACAGCGTTTTCGGTTAATGCTGCAATAACATTTTGCGCAACTATATGCGTTTTGTTCGTCAAGCAAAATCACAACAAGGATAAGGATAAATTAGAACAGCAAAAGGTAATCGAAAAATGAAAGAGGACATAAAAAAACTTCTTGAGGCTATAGAAAATAGTCTTTCCTTACTTCGGAGGTTTCTTTGAACCGGATTTATTGAAAGCAGAAATAGAAAAAATTTGCAAATTAACCGAGTCTGAAGATTTATGGAACGATCAGAATCGAGCAAAAGAGATAATGAAAAGAAAAGCTCAGCTTGAAAGCGAGCTAGAACGTTTTGAAAAAGCAGAATCTCAATTTTCCGATCTGAAATCTATGCTTGAATTGGCAGAAGCTGAAAATGAAGTGCAAATTATAGAAGAAACCGAAAAAGAAATCCAAAAATTACATAAATATATGAAGATTTATCAGCTCGAATGCTTTTTTTCCGGAGAAGCAGATAATAACAGCTGTTATTTAGAAGTACATTCAGGAGCAGGAGGCACAGAGGCTCAAGATTGGGCACAAATGTTGTTGAGAATGTATTCTCGTTGGGCGGAAGATCATAAATATTCTGTTGAAATTATTGAGGAAAGCGTTGGAGAAGAAGCCGGAATAAAGTCTACTACAATAAAAATCGACGGAATAAAAGCATACGGATGGCTTAAGAGCGAAGCCGGAGTACATCGTTTGGTTCGTATTTCTCCATTTGATTCAAACGCTCGTAGGCACACGAGTTTTGCATCGATTGGAGTTTATCCGGTAATTGATGAATCTATAAAAGTTGAGATAAACGACAGTGACTTACGCATCGATACATACAGGGCTTCCGGAGCAGGTGGTCAGCACGTTAATAAAACGGAGAGCGCAGTTCGTATAACACATATTCCAACAGGGATTGTTGTCCAATGTCAAACAGATCGCTCACAACATAGAAATAAGGCAATAGCTTTTGATATGTTACGTGCGCGCTTATATGAATTAGAATTACGTAAGAAAGAAGAACAAAATAATGTTGGAGACAAAAACGAGATAGGTTGGGGACGCCAAATTCGATCTTATGTTATGCAACCGTATCAGATGGTAAAAGATTTACGCACAGGATTTGAAAAAGGCGATGTATCAAGTGTATTAGACGGAAAAATAGATGAATTTCTGCAAACTTCCATCAGCGCGAAAGTAGAAAAGAAGTAACTCACTAAATAAGTAAGTAATTAACTAACTAAATAAATAACCAATAGAGTTTTGCAATAGCATTTCTTGGAATTTGTTGGATTTAGTCTTGAAAATATCTAAATATCTATCTAAATATCTATATGACTTCTCAAAAACATTTATGAATATAGTTAAGACTTTCACAAAAAACCTATTTATGTTTTTTTCTATATATTTATTTTTTATATACTCTATCCAATATATCCAATTGCGACTATATATATTTCCACAGATTCGGTTCGACTTGCTTTTGGTTTAAAGAAACGAGCAATTTCAAATTGACTTCTTACGAGATCAAAAAATGCTTTTTCTCCTCCGCCCTGAAAAATTTTAGCAACGAAACTGCCTCCTTTTTTTAAAAAGGTTTGTATGAAACTATAAGCGCTTTCAACTAATCTCATAATTCTAAGATGATCGCTTTGACGATGTCCCAAAGTTGCAGGAGCCATATCTGACACGATCAAATCTGGCTTTTGTAATTGTTCATCTTCGAAATCGCCAATAAATCTTTTGACTTTATCATTGATCGGAGCAATCTTCTGAAAAATCTATCGCAGTTATTTTCGTAGACTTTATTAATGAAGGTATAATTTCCAGTCACTTACAATGTAACAAAAATTAACTGTTTTTTCGGATTTGTTTCCTTAATGCCTAACTATTTTCGAACTATTTTCGTTAGAGATCATTTCTTATTTTACTGAAAATTTACTATAAAATTAAAATTTCGTGTATGAATTACTAACGATATATTAGAAAGTATAAGCCGAAGTATAAATCTATGTGTGTATTAGGGATCTTGCGAAAATCAAATACAAAAATCAAAAATGTCATTTGGAAGACGCTGATTATGATTACATAAAAAACGCATAAAATGACTTTTGCAATAACTCTATTTATACCATGCATATCTTTTATTGAATTTATAGCATATTATAAAATACAAAAAATAATCGCTTTTTATTGGTAAAACCAAATTTTACTTACAAATGTTTGTTGATACTACTTTCTTCTTAAAAAGCGAATAAAATTTAGCAGATTAAATTCCACTGAGATTGTGAAATCACTAAGATAAATTAAAAAATATATTTCTATCATTAAACCTTAGTTTTTTTTATGCCTTTTTTTGAATAGAAATATCGTCTCATCCCTATCTTTTTAACCTTTTAAAAAAATCTACAGATCTTATGATCAATAAATTATAAATTGACAATTTTCATACTTCAAATTAACTATTTCGTAGACAGATAATATCATTATTGTTAATTAGATTGTTCATCAGTTGTTGTTTCTTTTTGCTCTTCTTGTTCTTCTTCTTGTTGCATTTCTATATCTTTTGTATCTGTCTCGATATGTACACCTTTCCTAATTAGTTCATTTAATATGCTTGGTCGATTGCTTCCAAACTGATTATCGAGAATAGCAAGTCGCTTTATATTAATAAGGTTCATAAGTTCTGTTGGTAAATCAGTTAACCTATTTCCAGAAATCAGTAATGTTTGTAAGTTAGAAAGCTGACCAACTTGTGGCGCTAATCTATCCAATCTATTTCCGTTAAGACTTAAATATTGCAAGTTACTAAGATTCCATATAGAAGTATCCAAATCAGCCAGTTCGTTATTATCCAGAGATAATATTTTTAATTGTTTCAAATTTCCGACCCAAGAAGGTAAAGTATGTATGGTATTGTTCGCAAGATATAGCTCTTCAAGTTCCGTTGAATTACCTATCCATTTAGGAAGTTCGGACAAACTATTTCCGGTTAAATCTAATGTTTTTAAATTCGTAAAATTAGATATGTAATTGTCGCTGTTTTTCCAATCACAGTCACTATACGAGAGATTGAGATTTTTGAGATTATGGAATTTTGATATTAAAGATAATATTACATGCACATACGTATAGTTTCTTAAGTAAGAACAATGTGATATTTCAAGTTTTTCGAGAATATCTGGATTACATTGTTTCAATATCTCTTCTATTGCACTACCAACGCGTTGTGTATCATAGTGTGTAATAACAGCATTAGTATATTTATCTATACTTGTTCCACTTTTTACTGTATCTTGGATATCACTCACTATTCTCAGATCGAGGGTATTTTTTAAAATACGTTCCATAGATTTTTTTTGTTTATACTCACTTAATTTTACTGTAAGACTATCAGAGTCGCTTTTGTAACAAAGCTTTTTTAGGTACAGTTTTATTTTAGTCGGATCAAATGAAAAGTCATTAAATCGTACATTTAATTCCTCGAGTGACTTTAATCTGTTGATTAAACCATATGGAGGATCTTGTAAATCATTTTGAGAAATATCAAGATATTGTAAGTTACTTAATTTTTCCATTTCATTAGGCAGTTCAGTTAATAAGTTATCTGATAGATTTAATTTTCGCAGATATGTAAGATCAATAATACTATTCGATAGCGTTTCAATCCTATTTCCAGATATATCCAAATTATGTAAAGTGGCTAGATGCTTCATGTCTTTTGGTAGTTTACCAATAATATTATTAGCCAAACTTAATTCCAGCAAATTCGGAGAATATTCTAATATTTTCGGGAATTCTGATAGATCGCAGTTTTCGAGTTTCAATACCTCTAAATTCTTTGGCATTTGGTATAAATTGTCTTTAACTTTTCCTGGCTTTTCGTACTTAGTATAATATCCCGTCCATTTAAGGCCTGAAATATCAAGAAATCTAAGGCTTTTGCTGCATTGAATAGCCAAAATCGTATGATGTGGTTTGTAGATCTCAAAGGATTTCCATCCTTTTAATTTATAAGTCCCCAATTCCCATTGAGCTCCGGATAGATTTAATTCTTCCAAACGTTCAAAGTGTGGAAATATAGTTTCAATTCCTTTAAAAACACATTCGCTAAGATTGAGCTTTCTCAGCTCTTTTAAATTTACGATATTTTTTGATATTTCTCCTAGGTGATTGCATGAGAGATCCAAATATCTCAGATGTGATAATTTACATATCACACTACAATCTATGATAATAGGAGTTTTATTTCTGATATAGTATTCATTAGTCTTGATTGGTTTTGTTTCTAAGTTACCTTTCTTTTCCCTTATTTCTAGTCCTTGTATGTCCTTTTTTTCGTAATTTTTCTTTTCAACATGATTTAATAAATTACCCCGAACATTTCTGATATATAGTCCTTCTAAATTCTTTAAATCACTAACTACCTTAGGGATAGCACGGAATTTATTCATTCCGAAATTCAGAGTACGTAATTTTACCAGTTTTTTCAGGCCTGCCGGTAGATTTGATAAACTATTGTCATAAATATCCAGGACTTGTAACTTTTTAAGTTCAGAAATTTCTTCTGGTAGACTTCTTAGATGAACGTTTCTCATATAAAGTTCTTCTAGCTGATTCATTCTTAAAATTTCAGAAGGAAAAGTGAAAAACCTATTGCCCCCGATGTTCAAAATTCGTATTTTTGATATTTGTTCTAGAGTATACAAGTTTTTCAGCGAATTATTATAAAGATCTAACACTTGTAGTTTCTTTAGAGTGTTTATCCAAGAAGGAATGTTTTTAATAATATTATGAGCGAAATGTATCTCTTGTAGATTTATCATTTTCGATACAAATTCAGGGAATTCTTCCAGAGAACTATGTTCAATGCGCAATTTCTGTAAATTGGTAAATTGTTCTAGAATATCTGGAATAACTTCAACTTCAAATAGCCCAAGTTCAACTAGTTTTTTAGGATCTAACTTATCCAAAATATTTATCAACTGTTCACTCGTTAAATTCTTACAGTTGATATTTAATACTGTTAACTGGCTGAAGTCCTGATTCATCAGATATTCATAATCCAAATTTTGTCGGGTCAGTATATCTTGAATTAACAGATTATTATCAGTCTTAATTAGCTCCGGATCAACGACAACATAGACTCCGGCATCCTTCAAAGTTTTCAAAACAGACGGATATTTCACAAATTTATTCTTTGCAATATTTATCTCTTCTAATTTTCCGTTATCAGACGGTGCCAGCGATTTAATTTGTTCCGGTAGTTCATCAAGTTCATTTGATAACATGAGAAGATATCTAAGATTTTTTAGCTTTGCTACATTTTTTGGAAGCTTATGTATATTATTATTAGATAAGTCCAAATGGAACAGTTCTTTTAAGTCATCAATCCAATCAGGAATAACCGAAATTTTATTACCATCAAGACTTAAACGGTTAAGCTGTTTTAACTTTCGTATTGTTGGAAATTCTTTTAGCTCGCTATTTTTAACTTCAAGTGATTGTATATTTACTAGTTCATTTAACCACTGAGGTACTGACGATAATTTGCTATGAGAAAAATGCAGAACTTCCAAATTTGTAAATCGTCTTATTTCTGAGGGAAATTCAGCAAGGTTTGCTCTACTGGCATAAGGATCTAATCCATTGATATACAACTCTTTTAGTCTATTTTCTTGGCATTTTTTCAGAATTTGATTAATTTGATCAGCAAACATTCCTTTGAAGAAAATTGTCTCTATCTCGGACAAATCTTGATCACAAATTTCATAATAATTATTTGAAGACACTTGTATTGATGTCTGTCGATCTTTATTGTAAGGCAATTCCTGTTCCGAAATTTCTGATGTTTCTGATAATTCCGATACTTCAGAAATCTCTGATAACTCTGATAGTGTCGATTTTCCAGATACTTCAGATGACCTACTACTATCCTCAGATGATTCAGATATTTCAGAGGTTTTGGATGTGTCTGTCGCCTCTGAAGTTACAGATTCGGCTTCTGTTAGTCCTGAAAGTATCGACTTTTGTTCATCTTCTTCTGTGCTACTTGATTTATCAGGGTTTTGTTTATTCTGTGTATCTGAGGAACTTTCGGAAGAAGTTGAAGAAGGATTTTTTTGAGTTTGGCTGCTTGGAGGCTCAGGCATATGAGTTGCTACTGATTCTAAATCACTCATACTC
>CAJOEB010000011.1 GCA_905233775.1 uncultured Alphaproteobacteria bacterium
AAGATAATTCTATCCTTCAAATCAGAAGCTTTAGATAACGTTTCCGCACTGATTTTTTGAGAAAAAAATGAATCTAACGCCATACAAACAACCTTCTAAAAGACGAACACCGTCATAAACTCGCAATCTGTACACACTTCCGCGACAATCTTGCCGCCATACTGTATCACACATGCACACATAAACAAGGTAATAGAAACACTCAACTATTACTTATACTTATGCGATTTGAACTTTTCCTCCTGCAGCTTCAACACCTCTGACAGCAGCATCAGAGGCATAAGATACTGTAAGGTTCAGAGCAGTTTTTAACTCCCCTTTTGCTAACAAACGCACATTACAAATATTTTTCCTTATAACATTTGCCGTTTTAAGAGCATCTATATTGATCTCCTGTTTTGCTTTAAATACCTTTGCATCACACAATTTTTGCAATGTCGAAAGATTTAAATAAGCAATACAAGATTTATCTTGTAAAGAAACAAAACCTCTCTTAGGTAACCTTCTGTAAAGAGGCATCTGACCGCCTTCAAACCACTTCACTTTGCCGCGACCTGAACGCGCCTTACCTCCCTTATGACCATAAGAAGATGTCTTACCGCATCCCGAGCCTATTCCTCTGCCTAAAGCTTTTGCATCTATTCCATGACGACGCTTTAAGCCATTTAATTCTAACTTACTCATTTGCATCCACCACTTTAACTAAGTGAGAAACCTTATTTATAAGACCACGAACACAACCGTTGTCTTCAAGAACTGATTTCTTACCGACCTTTCCAAGTCCTAATCCGGAAAGACTTTGACGTTGTGCTTCCACACAGCCTATACTGCTTTTTATTTGCATTACGCAAATCTTCTTTTCGGATGATGTTTTCTTAGCTTTAGCCTTAGTAGTCATCGTTCACCTCTTATTTCGCTACCGTCGTGCGACGAGATGTAATCTCACCGATTTTCTTACCACGCTTACTCGCTATATATCTAGGAGAAACAGTTGAAGTAAGAGCATCAAATGTCGCTCTGACCATATTAAACGGATTAGCAGATCCGAGACATTTGCTGACAACGTCCTGAATACCAAGAGCCTCAAATACTGATCTCATAGCACCACCGGCGATAATTCCCGTACCAGCAGGAGCAGAACGCAAAACAACCTTACCGGCTCCAAATCTGCCATATGCGTCATGGTGTAATGAACGCCCTTCACGCATAGGAACACGGATCATAGACTTTTTCGCTTTCTCCGATGCTTTCTTTACCGCGTCTGTAACTTCCTTGGCCTTTCCACTGGCAAAACCGACACGACCCTTTCCGTCTCCAACGACAACCAAAGCAGCAAAAGAGAATCTTTTTCCTCCCTTAACAACCTTAGCAACACGATTGATCGCTACCAGTTTCTCAATATAAGCTGTCTCTTCACGACTCATTAGACCAATTCCCTAAAATACCAATCCGGCGCTACGTGCACCATCCGCCAGAGCCTTAACTCTTCCATGGTAGTTATACCCACCACGATCAAAAACCACTTCCTTTACACCGACTTCAGCCGCTTTCCCCGCCAGTAAGGCGCCAACTTTTGCAGACGCATCGCAATTCGCTGTTTTGCCGCTTCCTCTGAGATTTTTATCCAAAGTTGATGCAGAACACAAGGTCTTTCCCTGTGTATCATCGATTATTTGCGCATAAATATGACGTCCGGATCTGAAAACGGAAAGCCTTGGCTTGCCAAATGACTTACAACGAGCCTTATAACGAATTCTGCTCGCTCTGCGCCTAAAATTCTTACTAAATCTAGACATGGCTATTTCTTCTTTCCTTCTTTACGATAGACATACTGACCTTCGATGATAACTCCTTTGCCCTTATACGGCTCCGGTGGTCTGCGCATCTGCAGTTCTTTAATCATCTCACCGACTCTTTGCTTATTTGCACCGGAAACAGCAATACAAGTAGGACTTTCACAAGTAATTTTCAAATCACTTGGTATCTCGATAACAACATCATGGCTATACCCAAGTTGCATAACGAGATTTTTTCCTTGAACACTGGCTTTATAACCAACACCAACCAAGTTCACTTTCTTTGTGAATGCCGTAGATAAACCATCAACTGCTTTCGCAACGATAGAACGACATGTTCCCCACATAGCTCTCGCGAATTTCTCATCGCTAGCCGGTTTAAATATAATTTTTCCGTCTGTTAGTTCAGTTTTTACGCTATCATGAACCTTAAACTCGAATTCCCCGTTCTTTCCCTTGCCAACGAGAACTCCATTATTGAATGTAACGTTAACACCTGAAGGAATATTAATGGGATGCTTTCCAATTCTAGACATTTTAGAACACCCTACACAAAATCTCGCCACCAACATTCTGTCCTCTGGCTTCAGCATCGGACATTACTCCTTTAGAGGTGGATAAGATCGAAATACCAAAACCGTTAAACACTCCGCCGACTTTCTTTATCTTAGAATAAACTCTGCGGCTTGGCTTGGACACTCTATCAAGAACCTTAATAACAGAACGTCCTTCATAATATCTTAAAGTAACTCTGAAAAACTTGCGATTTCCTTTTTCAACTTCAGTGAAACCGTTAATATAACCTTCTCTTTCCAGAACTCTCAGAATTCCTGCTTTAATTTTGGATGATGGGATATCAACTGTTTCAAAACTGCGTTGACAAGCATTTTTAATTCTTGCAAGCATATCCGAAATAGGATCGGTCATCATATCTTTATTCTCCTTACCAACTTGCTTTGCGAATGCCCGGAATTAATCCGCCGGCAGCCATTTCTCTCAGCATAATGCGAGATATATTGAACTTCCGATAAACACCGCGTCCGCGTCCTGTAATCATACAACGATTACGAATTCTTGTCGCTGAAGATGTTCTTGGCATTGCCGATAACTTCAACTGAGCGGCAAACCGCTCTTCCGGAGCTACGGTTTTATTCATTATAACAGACTTCAAACGAGCGCGAGTTGCTTTTTTCGCTTCTACACATCTACGAATTCTTTTTACAGACTCAATTGTACTTTTACGAGCCATTAAAAATCTCCTTAAGAAACAAATGGAAAATTAAATTCTTCCAACAATGCGGCTGCATGCGCGCAATTTGATGAGGAAGTTACAATAACTACATTCATTCCGTGTATGTTTTCAACATTACTAACGGCGATTTCAGGAAACACGATCTGCTCTTTGATACCGAAAGAGTAGTTACCATTTCCATCAAACGATTTTCTCGGTAATCCTCTGAAATCTCTTACTCTCGGAAGAGCAATATTTATCAAACGATCAAGAAATTCATACATTCTATCACCACGAAGAGTAACCATCGCACCAATCTTTTGTCCTGCACGAAGTTTAAACCCTGCGATTGATTTTTTTGCTACCGTAGGAACAGCTTTCTGACCTGCAATAGCGGTTAATTCTTCAACTGCTTGCTTGATATACTTACTATCAGCAATTGCCTCACCCATTCCCATATTGATAACGATCTTTTCAAATCTAGGAACTTGAAGATCATTTGTAAGACCCAGTTTCTTTTTCAACTGAGGAAGAGCTGTTTTAAAATAAAATTCTCTCAAACGAGCCATAGTAATCTCACGTCTATCCAATTAAGGCACCGGTACGCCTTGAAAAACGTACTTTCTTGCCATCAACAACCTTAAAACCAACTCTAGTTGGCTTATCGTCCGTACTATCGATCAACATTACGTTAGATGCATGTATGGACTTCTCTTTTTTTACGAGACCACCTGCGCTTGTCATCGAAGGTTTCTCATGTCTGGTAACTACATTAACATCCTTTACGACTACACGTCTTGCGTCTCTCTCAACACTCAGGATCTCGCCTCTTTTGCCTTTATCTTTTCCGGCAATAACTTGTACGGTATCACCTTTTTTTATACGCCATTTATCCATTTTACAGCACCTCCGGAGCAAGCGAAACTATCTTCATCATATTTTTTGAACGCAACTCTCTGGTTACAGGACCGAAAACACGAGTTCCTATTGGTTCGCCTTGCTTATTAATAATAACAGCGGCATTTCTATCAAATCTGATTACGCTGCCATCCTTACGATAGATCGCAGAAGCTGTTCTAACGACTACAGCTTGTACGACATCACCTTTTTTCACCTTTCCGCGAGGAATAGCGTCTTTTACTGACGCAACAATGATATCCCCTACCCTTGCGTATCTGCGTCCGGCACCACCGAGAACCTTTATGCACATAATTTCTTTTGCGCCTGAGTTATCCGCCACATTTAAGCGCGATTGCATCTGTATCATGTTACGCTCCTTCCGCTACACGATCATTTGCAACGACTACCCAGCGTTTTGTCTTGGATATAGGAGCCGCTTCAGCGATCGAAACCTTATCTCCGACATTAACCTCGTTCTTCTCATCGTGCGCATGATATTTTTTTGTAACGTTAACATACTTTTTATATTTAGGATGCATAACGCGACGTGTTACCAAAACTGTTACTGTTTTGTCGCACGCATTACTTGTTACAACACCTTCCAAAATACGTTTAGGCATTTTTTCCTCTCATCTCACCGGAAATCACACACTTTGCGATATTCTTACGAACCTGCTTAATGGTATGAGCAGGAACTGTCTCGCCCAATACTCTGCGGAAACGAATTCTCATGGCCTCTAATTTTGCCGCATCTAACTCGCTATTCGCAGATACTTCTTTTTTCTTCTTGCCGACCATTGTTATTCTCCTCTCGAAATTATCTTCGTAAGAATAGGTAACTTAGCAGAAGCAAGACTTAATGCTTCCATTGCTACTGCCGGCTCAACACCATCCATTTCGAACAAAATCGTTCCCGGATATACTCTGCAAGCCCAATATTCTACACCGCCTTTTCCGCTTCCCATTCTGACTTCAGCCGGTTTTTGTGTAACAGGAAGATCAGGATAGACACGGATCCAAACTTTTCCGACACGCTTCATACAACGAGTAATCGCACGTCTTGCCGCTTCAATTTGCGCTGCAGTTACACGAGCTGGTTCTAACGCTTTCAACCCAAAAGCACCGAAATTCAATCGATGACCGCGAGTAGCAACACCACGGATCCTTCCCTTAAACTGCTTTCTGAACTTTATCTTAGCTGGAGATAACATTTTCTACTTACTCCCTGCTTCTTTCTTGTTTTTCGGTTCTGTCGCCAACACGTTTCGGTAAGAATACGTTTCTCGTGTTAAATGTCTCACCGCGATAAATCCAAACTTTTATGCCAACAGTACCATATGTGGTATATGCAGTAGCAAAACCGTAGTCGATATCAGCACGTAAAGTCTGAAGAGGAACCGCACCGTCACGATACCACTCCATTCTTGCGATTTCAGCACCGCCAAGACGACCTGAGCAATTAACTCGAATACCTAACCCGCCGGCTCTCAATGTTGATTGCATCGCTCTCTTTACGGCACGACGGAACCCGACTCTTTTCTCAATCTGAGATGCGATAGATTCTGCGACCAATTTTGCGTCAACTTCCGGCTTACGGACTTCAACAAGGTTCAATACTACCTCAGATCCGACAAAACCCATCAAATCCGTACGTAATTTCTCAATTTCGTTGCCCTTTTTCCCGATAATAACGCCCGGACGAGCTGTATGCAAAGTAACAACAACTTTCTTCGCCAATCTTTCCAAAGTAACTTTAGAAATACCCGCTGCCTTCAATCTGTCATTAAGATATTTTCTTAATTCATAGTCTTGGCGGAGTAACTTCGCATATTCATTCTTTGAAAACCAATTAGAATTCCAGTTGCGTATAATACCCAGACGAAGCGAATTCGGATTTATTTTCTGTCCCATTTCAACCCTCAGTCTCACACAAAACAACAGTTAACCGACTAAATCTCTTGAAGATCGGGCTTCCGCTACCTTTAGCACGAGCCATAAATCTTCTGAGTGTGAGAGCTTTCCCGACATAAGCTTCCTTTACTCTTAAAAGATCGATATCAAGTCCATAATTCATTTCTGCATTAGAAACGGCTGACAAAACAGTCTTGCGAACATCTTCCGCTACCGCTCTATTACAAAACTTCAACTGATCAAGAGCCTTGCTAACCGGCATACCTCTGATCAATTTTGCAACCAAATTAACCTTTCTGGGAGAAGCAAGAATCATACGATCCTTAGCAACCACATCCACAGAAACAGGTTTGATACGTAACCTTTTGCTCATCTTATTCCTTCTTCGCTTTTCTATCACCGGAATGACCATTGAAAGTCCTTGTAGGAGAAAACTCACCTAACTTATGACCAACCATTTCTTCCGTAACAAGTACAGGAATGAACTTGCGACCATTATGTACAGAAAACGTAACACCGACGAAATCAGGAATGATTGTCGAACGCCTGGACCATGTCTTGATAGGATCACGACGACCTGATTCAAGCAACGCTTTGACCTTCTTTATCAAATATCCGTCAACAAACGGACCTTTCCACACTGAACGAGCCACAATATCACCTACTTCTTTCTACGCGTCAAAATAAACCTGTCGGACTGCTTAGCCTTCCGCCTTGTCTTGTAACCCTTTGTAGGCTTACCCCAAGGAGTAACAGGTTGTCTTCCGCTCTTCGTTTTACCTTCACCACCACCATGAGGGTGATCGATTGGGTTCATAGCAGAACCTCTGTTTACAGGACGCCACCCCATCCAACGACTACGTCCAGCCTTACCAAGATTAATATTTTTCTGATCTTGGTTCGAAACTGCGCCAATAGTAGCACGACATTCACCGTTTATCAACCTCACTTCTCCGGAAGATAATTTTACGATGACTCTTCCCGAATCACGTCCGACGATCTGTCCATATGTACCGGCAGAACGCACGTACTGAGCGCCTTTATCTGCTTTTACCTCGATATTATGAACAACCGTACCAACAGGAATATTAATCATCTTCATACAGTTACCGACTTTTACATCAGTTTTATCTGAAGAAATAACTTTATCACCTACTGCCAATCTTTGCGGCGCAATAATATAAGAATACTCACCATCGGTATATTTTATAAGAGCGATAAACGCTGTTCTGTTTGGATCGTACTCAATACGCTCAACAACTGCTTCAATATCTTTCTTATCTCTCAAAAAGTCGATGAAACGATAGAGCTTTTTATGCCCACCACCTCTATGCCAAGCGGTAATACGCCCCTGAAAATTGCGTCCACCTGTGTTCGACTTACCATAAACCAACCCTTTGTAAGGTCTTCCTTCCCAGAGAGAAGATCTATCTACTAAGACCAATCCTCTTGTACCAGCTGTAACCGGTTTATAAGATTTCAGAGCCATTAGATACCACCCTCAAAATTAATCGTACCTTCGGATAATCGAACAAACGCCAATTTCCTTGGTTTCGTCTCGCCACGCTTTCCTCTAAAGGTTTTCTTTTTTCCGCCTCTATTTAAGACATTAACATCAGCGACTTTTACGCCCGAAAAAACCTTTTCTATTGCTCTAGCTATATCAAGCTTTGTTGCGTTAGGAAGGACTTTAAAGACATAAGCTGTCTTACCTTCTACGCCTTTCATAGCTTTTTCCGTCATAACAGGAGCAATTAAAACATCGTATTCTGATATCATAGCTACTTATCCCAACAAACGTTCTTGGAGACTTGCAACAGCACTCTTTGTAAGAACTAATTTCTCGTGCCTTAAACCGTCATAAACATTAAACCCGGCAGAAGGAATTACATCAACTCTGTAAATATTGGAACATGCGTTCTTAAAGTTCTCACAATTTGCTGCATCAACAAATAAAGCGGATTCAATCTTCATTTTTTTCAAAGTTTCTTTCAAATCTTTTGTTTTTGAAGTCTTTAAATCCAAATCTTCGCAAATAATCAGATTTTTTTCCTTCGCTTTTATCGAAAGAAGAGATTTCATAGCAAGAATTCTGACCTTCTTATTGATCTTAAAATCATGAGAACGCGGAGTTGGTCCGAAAACCACACCACCACCAACAAAAATATTCGCTGTTTTCGCTCCATGACGGGCATTTCCCGTTCCCTTTTGACGAAAAGCCTTCTTTTTTGTGCGATTAATGAAACCGCGCGTCTTTACGGCATGAGTTCCTGCTTGTCTGCGAGCTAACTGCCATCTTACGACATCTGCAAGACACTCCGTCTTTGGTTCAATCTTAAATACGGCATCATCAAGCGCTATTTCGCCACCTGCTTCGCCGTTTATTTTTACCATCTGCAGTTTCATTAGTGTTATTTCCCTTTTACTGCATCTTTTACCAAAACATAGCTACCTTCTGCACCGGGAATTCCACCACGAATTAACAGAAGATCACCATCTACTCCATGGACTACGAGATTTTGCAAAGTCACTGTCTCATTACCCATGTGACCCGCCATTCTCTTCCCCTTGAATACCTTTCCCGGATCTTCTCTGTTACCGATAGAACCGTGACTTCTGTGAGACAAAGACACACCGTGTGTAGCTCTTAAACCACCGAAGTTGTGACGCTTCATAGGTCCTGCAAATCCTTTACCAATAGAAGTACCGGTAACATCAACACACTGACCTGATGTAAATATCTCAGCTCCGTAAGTCGTTCCTACCGCTTGCATTTGATCTGCAGGTACTCTGAACTCATGCAGCTTTTTATAATATTTTCCGCCTAAAGCCTTAAAATAACCGCGCATAGGCTTGTTCAATTTATTTTCTTCGGTTTCGATCGTTCCAACAACTACAGCGTCATAGCCATGCTTATCGACTGTTTTATGAGCGATAATATTGTGCGGCTCAATCTTTAATACCGTAACAGCATATTGACGACCATCATCTGCTAAGATGCGTGTCATGCCCAATTTTTTTCCTAATAACCCAGAACGCATAACATTAACCCAATAGTTTAATTTCAACGTCTACACCCGCAGCCAGCTCTAATTTCATCAGAGCATCGACTGTCTGAGGAGGACAATCCACAATATCGACCAATCGCTTGTGAGTCCTCTGCTCGAATTGTTCACGAGATTTCTTATCCTTATGAGGACTCATCAAAACCGTGAAACGCTCGATCCTATTCGGAAGAGGGACAGGACCACGAACGGTAGCCCCAGTCCTCTTTGCAGTCATAACGATCTCTTTCGTGGAATAATCCAAAATCCTGTGATCATACGCCTTTAGACATATGCGGATACACTGCCCATTCATGATTCCATCCCCTTCCGACAACTTAAGCTATGATCTTGGTGACTACGCCAGCACCGACTGTACGACCACCTTCACGGATAGCGAAACGCAAACCTTCTTCCATAGCGATAGGAGCAATAAGCTCAACACTCAATTTGACATTATCGCCAGGCATGACCATCTCAACGCCTTCCTGAAGGGTAACATTACCTGTTACATCGGTTGTTCTGAAATAGAACTGTGGACGATATCCGTTAAAGAACGGAGTATGACGACCACCTTCTTCTTTATTCAAAATATAAACCTCACACTCAAATTTTGTATGCGGTGTGATGGTTCCAGGAGCTGCGAGAACTTGTCCACGCTCAACTTCATCGCGTTTTGTACCGCGAAGCAAACAACCCAAGTTATCACCTGCTTCACCTTGATCCAACAATTTGCGGAACATTTCGACGCCTGTAACGACTGTCTTTGTGGTTGGTCTGATACCAACGATTTCAACTTCGTCACCGACTTTGATGATACCACGCTCAACACGACCCGTAACAACAGTACCACGACCGGAAATTGAGAAAACATCTTCGATTGGACACAAGAATGGCTTATCCTTCGGACGTTCTGGTTGTGGAATATAAGCATCGATTGCGTTCATCAACTCAATGATCTTATTCTTTCCGATCTCGTCGTTTTTCCCTTCCAAAGCACACAAGGCACTACCCTTTATGATAGGAATTTCATCCGCAGGGAACTCATACTTGCGCAAAGTATCTTTAATTTCTTCTTCAACTAACTCCAACATGTCCGGATCATCGACCATATCAACTTTATTGATGAATACGACCAACGCAGGAACACCGACTTGACGTGCAAGAAGAATATGCTCTTTTGTTTGAGGCATAACGCTGTCAGTTCCTGAAACGACCAAAATTGCACCGTCCATCTGAGCAGCACCGGTGATCATGTTCTTGACGTAGTCAGCATGACCCGGGCAGTCAACGTGAGCATAGTGTCTCTTTGGAGTTTCATACTCAACGTGAGCTGTACTGATGGTGATACCACGAGCTCTTTCTTCCGGCGCCTTATCGATTTGGTCATATGCTGTAAAGCTTGCGCCACCAGCTTCCGACAAAACTTTTGTAATAGCAGCTGTTAATGTCGTCTTACCATGGTCAACGTGACCGATGGTACCGATATTGCAGTGCGGTTTAGATCTTTCGTACTTAACCTTACTCATCTATTTTCTCCTTAATTATTATTCACCCTTAACAATACCTTTGTGCTCAGCAATGATTTTATCCGCTACGTGAGACGGAACTACATCGTAACGAACAAACTGCATTGTATATTGAGCCCTTCCCTGGCTCATAGAGCGCAACGTATTCACGTACCCAAACATTTCCGCCAAAGGAACCTCAGCCGAAATTACGCGAGCATTCGCTCTCTGATCCATACCTACAACCTGACCACGACGACTATTGAGATCGCCAATAATATCTCCCATATAATCCTCAGGAGTAACAACCTCAACCGACATGATCGGTTCTAATATCTTTGCGCCGCACTTCGTCATTGCTTCTCTGAAAGCGCCGCGAGCGGCAATTTCGAACGCCAAAACGCTCGAGTCAACATCGTGATAAGCACCGTCAACGAGAGTACACTTGACACCGACAATCGGGAAACCAATCAAACACCCCGATTCTGCAATGCTCTTCAAACCTTTTTCAACACCAGGAATGTACTCTTTAGGAACTGCTCCACCGAAAATCTTGCTTTCAAATTCAAGACCGGCAGAAAAATCACCTGGTTCGAATTGTATAACAACTTTTGCGAATTGACCAGCACCACCTGATTGTTTCTTGTGTACATAATCAATCTCAGCAGGTTTCGATATTGTCTCACGATACGCAACTTGAGGTGCGCCAACATTTGCTTCAACCTTGAACTCTCTCTTCATACGATCAACAATGATTTCAAGATGAAGTTCGCCCATTCCTTTGATGATAGTTTGTCCTGTTTCAACGTTTGAGCTAACTCTGAAAGAAGGATCTTCAGCTGCCAAACGTCCTAACGCAATACCCATTTTTTCTTGGTCTGCTTTTGATTTTGGTTCAACCGCAACTTCGATAACAGGATCCGGGAATTCCATATTCTCAAGCAATAATGGTTTTGACGTATCACATAACGTATCGCCCGTTGTCGAATATTTTAAACCACACACCGCTACGATATCACCGGCATATGCTTCTTTGATATCCTCACGATTATTTGCATGCATTAACAACAGACGTCCAATTCTTTCGCGTTCGCCTTTTGTAGAGTTGAGAACATAACTACCGGCTTCCAAAACACCCGAATAAATACGAACGAACGTTAATGAACCAACGAACGGATCTGTCATAACTTTGAATGCCAATGCTGATAACGGCTCTTTATCATCCAATCCGCGAACAACCGGCTCTTTTGTATCAACATTAAATCCATGAATTTCGCCGACATCCGCAGGAGACGGTAAGAAATCTACAACACCGTCCAATAGTGTTTGAACACCCTTATTTTTGAATGCGCTCCCACAAAAAACGGGGACAAATGCCCCCGAAATAGTACCTTTTCTAATACATGCAACCAATTGATCAATAGTTGGTTCTGTTCCCTCAAGATAAGCTTCCATAATAGCATCATCTTGTTCAACAGCCAATTCCACCAACTCATTATGATATTTCGCTGCTTGTTCAGCATATTTCGCAGGAATTTCAACTGTTTCATACTCAGCGCCCATTGTTTCATCTTTCCAATGGTACGCTTTCATTCTCAAGACATCGATTACACCGATAAAATCGCTCTCTGTGCCGTCCGGAAACTGCATAACCATTGGTTTTGCGCCCAAACGATCGACAATCATATCAACACAACGGAAGAAATTCGCTCCCGTACGATCCATCTTGTTAACAAAACAGATTCTCGGAACTTTATATTTATCAGCCTGACGCCAAACTGTCTCAGATTGCGGTTCAACACCGGCAACTCCGTCAAAAACCGCTATCGCACCATCCAAAACACGCAAGGAACGCTCAACTTCGACCGTAAAATCGACGTGTCCCGGAGTATCGATAATATTAATTCTGTGATTTTTCCAGTAGCAAGTAGTTGCAGCGGAAGTAATCGTAATACCACGCTCCTGCTCTTGCTCCATCCAGTCCATTGTAGCAGCGCCTTCATGAACTTCACCGATTTTATGAGAACGACCCGTATAAAAAAGAATTCTCTCAGTAGTCGTTGTCTTACCGGCGTCGATATGCGCCATAATACCTATATTACGATATTTATCGATCGGAGTTTTTCTAGCCATTTTTACCACCTATAATGAGCAAACGCCTTGTTTGCATCCGCCATCTTGTGAGTATCATCTCTTTTTTTGATGGAACCACCGCGACCGTTATAAGCATCCATTAACTCACCCGCCAACTTCAACGCCATGGTCTTTTCGCTACGTTTACGCGCATTTGCGATAACCCAACGAATTGCCAATGCCTGACCACGTTCCGCACGAACCTCAACAGGAACCTGATACGTCGCACCACCGACACGACGAGATTTTAGCTCAACAGACGGACTTACATTAGCAAGAGCTTCTTCAAATATCTCCAATCCCGGTTTACCGGACTTCTTATGAATATTCTCAAAAGCCTCGCGCAAAATTCCTTCTACAACTGACTTCTTGCCATCATACATAGCGGCATTGATGAATTTAGTAACAACTACGCTACCAAACTCCGGATCCGGTAATATCTCACGCTTTTCTGCTGCTCTTCTACGTCCCATAGAAAACTCCTATTATTTGGTCTTTTATTTTGGTCTCTTAACGCCGTATTTAGAACGACCCTGCTTCCTGTCTTTAACACCTTGAGTATCCAATGCACCACGGACAATGTGATACCGAACACCCGGAAGGTCTTTTACACGTCCACCTCTGATTAGCACAACTGAGTGCTCTTGAAGATTGTGTCCCTCACCAGGAATATAACATGTAACTTCAAATCCGCTCGTCAAACGAACACGAGCGATTTTTCTTAACGCTGAGTTCGGTTTCTTTGGCGTGGTTGTCGTAACACGAGTACAAACACCACGTCTTTGAGGACACGACAAAAGCGCAGGAACCTTATTTCTCTTAGCTACATCCTTTCTAGGACTTCTAATCAGCTGGTTAATTGTAGGCATGAGCCCCCTTCCTTTAACAAAATCTTAACTAACAAAAGATCGATAGCAAAACATACTAAATAACAACACACTTCGCAAGCCAAATCTATCTTGGCAAGAGCATTTTTTGCGTACATAGCCCCATTTTCGAAATTTTTCAATCGAAAAATAAACACAAATCAATCTCTCGAGAGCATGATAGTACTTTGTAACTGCGAAATAGTCAATAGATCAATGCAGATTTATTAAGAAAGAATTAACCAACACAATATAAAATATAAAATCAAAAATAAAATTTTGCTGATTGAAAATGAATGTCGTTAGAGTTTTTTGATTTTTTTCGCAAATATTTATCTGAACAATCGCTAAAATATTTCGGGGAATTGAATATTTTTTCGAAAAAAAACGTACGAAATACCTTCTTTTTCTTTCTTATCGTAACATTATTCGGATATGCCTCAATACTGTTCTACCATATACCATATTGCGATGACTTTGCCAGATACGCCTACAACTACACTTGCGGAAGTATCGACGATGGACGACCGATCTCCGGACTTATTGAGCGAATTATGTACCTATCTAATATGGTGTTTGATGCATCTCCATTCACACAACTCATCTCTTGTTCCATTCTCGCATATATTGCTACGATAATTGCGAAAATATTCGACATTGACAATCGCCATTTTTCTTCTTCTCACAATTATTTCTTTCTGGCATGTTTCATTCCTGTTGCTGTTAATCCGTACATACTGGAAATGATGATGTTTAGGTTCGACAATATATTTATGATTTGCTCCTATTTTTTCTCCGTACTAGCCGCATATATATCTCAGAAAAACGATAAAGGATGCCTTATCTTTCAGATATTGCTTTTATTTTACAGTATTACGACTTATCAAGCGGCTATCACTGCTTATTTTATCATATTTAACATCCTTCTATTGAAAGAGACTTCAAACGGAACGCCTATATATGATGTTTTGATGAAAATGAAATATTGGATTATAAGCATACTAGTCGTAATTTTGCTTTATTCTCCGATATTCTTGTTTATAGAACGCGAATCCTATGATTTAGCGAACTTTTATCTTTGCGATAATAACACAAATATTAATATAATAAATAACATCTACGCATTTCTTAAAAGAATTATCAGCCAAATAATCGAATTAAAAAACGATTGGATTAATACAATCGCGGGAAT
>CAJOEB010000012.1:0-3247 GCA_905233775.1 uncultured Alphaproteobacteria bacterium
CGAAAAAAGAAAATTTGATGAGGTTGTCGATATACTTAAGGCAAAGTTGGATTACTAGCTAAAGTAGGTATGAAAGGAATAAGGAAAGGGAAAAAGGCGCTTTTCCCTCTCCTTATTATTTATTGATTTACAATTAGATTTAAAAAATTATCGTTGTGTTATATATATACTTGTTACATTTTATCGCATAATTAGATCTCTTATAAAAATTTTTTTTATTGCACTCTTATATCTTAAAAATCAGAGATTGCAATATACTATTTTATGATTTTCGTAAGAAATCTATTTGCTATAAACAGAACTATATGTAGGAATATTATCGTAAAAAAATATCAATTCTATCATTAAATTATAACTAAAAATTGTACAAAATAACGTTGTACAAAACAGCATAGAATTATTTTTCAACTTATGTTTTTTCTGAAAACCGGTATTTTCCCTGTTAAAACTTAATAAAGTTATGCTGATTCTCTTGCGAAAGAGTCGAAGATTTTTATATTTTCTTAATCAATTTACGATAAAACAATAACATAGAAATGAGGGCATTACAGATGAACAACACGCAACACAAAGCATTCTCTAACAGCAGCAGTAACAGCATCAGCACCCACGGGGGGGGGTAGTCCTTTCATTTATCAGGCTTATCAGGACAATTTTCCGCGAACAAATTCATTTTCATGAGATAGTCTTCTCATTTATTAGAATTATCGGGACAAGTCTTGAGAATTTTCGTTGTATATGTCGACATTTTCCAAAAACCGTCTCAAGACCGTACTTATGCCTTGAAAATTCTCGCCAGATATTTAGGCATTTTCTATTCCATCATCTTTTCCCGCGATTTTTTTCTTCCCATTGCAACCAAAAACGCACCAAACTACACCACAATTGCCACATATCACATCACAAAGACAATACATGTTATCACCATGGCGGCATCCTTATCGAATTTGCATTTTCCGTTCCGATTATGATTATTCTTCTCTTGTTTGTACATGATAATTACCGTTTCTACGAGCTGAAAAGCAAACTAAAATCCTCAGCATATCTTGTTGCAAGTATGATACAGCAATTGAGTAATACAAGATCAGATAAGCAATTAACATCTACTGATTTAGCTCACATAGTTTATGCCAGTTGTCTTAATTTGTTTCATTCTAATTCTGTATTTAATCCTTCTCCTTTTGGAATTTACTATGATATAGAATTTGTTTGGGTAAAAAGAATAAGTAACGATAGCTATCAGTATCAAAGTTGCTATGCCGGTACAGGATCAGGTAAATCGCCATCAACAATAAACAAAGGTTGCCAACAAAGCGTTTCAACAAAAACAAAAAATCAGATTCAAATAATAGATCCTAATTTAATATGTGAAAAAGATGGAGATGAGCGACTGCTTATAGAAGCCTGTTATAGAAGACGATATTCGACATTCAATAAAAAACAATTAGGATTTTTCTTATTAGAACCAAAAACAATGCAATCATCTTTGGATTGGAGTACTAATAATTTCTTCATTTATCATTTGGTTATTACACCGAAACCAGGACTTTTCCCTGGTAAAAATAACTAAGTTCTTTAAATAATAGATATAGTGATTGTATATAATACAGAGTGATTGCTAATATGAAAAAAAAGATGGTATAAATTCTTTATTTAATCTCTAAGGGTGTAAAATTCCCCACTGCTTGCAGCGTAGTAAGAACAGTTATTGCAAAAATCTGCTAAATACCCCGCTGCTTGCGGCGGGGATCCTTTAATTTTTAGTATTATTTCTTTATTAATTATTCTTTGCTAAAGATTTATTAGTTATAGTTAAAAAAGGATCATTATGATAAACAATAATACACAACGTAAGCCATTCTCTAACAACAGCGGTAACAACACTAGCACCCACGGGGGGGGGTAGTTGCTTTTCTCAAGCAGTTAGTTGCGTATATGCGGATAATAGCGCATATTCCGCAATCTTCTCAGCATCGCAAATGTAAATACGTCGCTCTATGTCGCAAACGCAGCATATCACATCATAAAGACAATACGTGTTATCATAGAGGCGGTATCCTAATTGAATTTGTATTCAGTATTCCTATAGTAATTACTCTTATATTTTTTGTGAATGACCACTATCGATTTTTTGAATTAAAAAACAAACTAAAATCCTCTGCTTATCTTGTTGCAAGCATGGTTCAAAACATAAATAATGTAAAATCAGATAAACAATTAACGTTAACAGATATAAAAATGATATGTTTTGCCAGTAGTCTTAATCTATTTTATACAAATTCTATGTTTCCTCCATATCCGATTGGTATAAAACAATGTGTATACTTTCATTATGTAAAAAGGATTAGTAGGAACGAATATAAAGTACAACAAATTTGGACGAACGCAGAAGAAAATACTACATCTGTTAATACAATAAGAGGCGGTATGACTTCAGGTACTAATTTACAAACATGGGAGTTATCAAAGGTGATTGATAGATGTTCAGGTTTAGAATGTTTTAACGATGGTGAGGAACGTTTACTAATAAATGTATGGTATGACTCCAATGTATGGCTAGATCCTATTAAATATCAGGAAAATGCGGTTAATAGGCGATTAGGTTTGTTTATTCTTAGACCAATATGGGGGAGAAACGGATACCAAACAGATAATAAAGGAAATTTTTCGCACTTATTAGTAATTACGCCGAAACCGGGATTATTTCCTATAAAATAGCGATTTTCTTTCAATTGTTTTAATCTCTAAGGGTGTAATTCCCCGCTGCTTGAGTAAGAACAGTTATTGCAAAAATCTGCTAAATACCCCGCGGCTTGCGGTGGGGATCCTTTATTAAACTTCTTGTAAAAGTCATTTTTGGCTCTTTTTATTTTCTGGAAATCAAAAACTTCAAAAAAATACAGCTTTCGATTTTTATAAGAATTAATATTATATGAGTCTAAAAAGAAAAAGTGATAAGATAATCCATAAGTTTTTAATTAGAAAAAGCTAAGAATATAATAAACTTGTATAACAATATAATATTATAAATATACTACACATTTATAAATGTACTACAATAGGGCGACCTTTGATGCCGAGATCTTGTCTTGTTTTTACTGCTTTTGCAATCTGTCCGGTTTTGACTAATGATTGGATATAAAGTTCTTTAATGACGTTTCGATCTATTTCTTTAAGCAATGAAAAAGCTTTACGTCCTTCTATGAGTCTGTCGTTTACTGTTCTTTTTTCAACTGTTATTAAGTGT
>CAJOEB010000012.1:3363-16585 GCA_905233775.1 uncultured Alphaproteobacteria bacterium
CTCAATTGGATCGAAAAACTTACCAAAAGCATTTATAGCAATATGATCCATTCCCACTTTCGAGCTTGCATAACCAAAATGAAATCTTGCCAAGGCTTGATCAGCCGGAAGTAATCTTTTTAATATTTCTGTTCCGGATCCGTCAGCATTAAAGAAAGGTTTGAAAGCTAGCAATGCCTCTTTTAGCTGCATATCATGTGCACAAGATATAGCATAACACAATCGCATTTCTGCTAAATTCCAAGCTTCATATTCGCTTATTGCTTGATCGTTTTTATCTGATTCGACTAAAGGTTTTAGGAGATTAATTGCGTCTTTATAACGATTTTTCTTTAGAAAAGCGCAACCTAAAAGTCGTTTTATATCTTTTTGATCAGATGCGTTTAACTCATTATATAATTTATTTCCACTTCCATCTGGATTAAAGAAATATTGTGATACTTTAATTAATTCATCTGTGCTATCTGTTAAACCAAGAGCTCCTATAAAGCTAAATCTAGCTGTAGCTTGTTCAGAAATAGGTAAACTTTTTATTTGATCAATAACTTCTCCATTTTGTTTGAATAGCGGACGCAATATATTTACTGCCTCTCCTTCTTTGTTATCGAAACAAAGAAAAGATGATTTAACGCAGCGTGCCATAATTTGGAAACTAATAGGAATTTTCTTTATTGGGCTGTTTTTTAAATGCAAAGACAAGGGTCTCAGCATAATATCTGCATTTATATATTCACCTAATTGAAGATATACTGAAGCAAAAAGAACTCTTGAAATAGTTTGATTTTCCGGAGATAAACTTTGCAAATTTGTTGTACCATTTCCGGTTGTATCAAAGAAAAAATGTCTGGCTAGTCGTAACTTTGGGAAAGAATTGCAATTATAGAGAGCTATTATATTAAAATAATTTGCGATGTCCTGGTTTTGTTTCGGCATAAGCTCAAATAATGAGTGTGTTTTTTCATTCGTATTTTTTGCAAATATTATCTGCATTGAAATAAGTATTTTTTGTGCTTCGTTAATTGTTTTTTTTGAAACTTTGTTGAGTCCGCAATAAGGAGCAATGCATTTAACCGATCCTTGATGTGTTTTGTTAAAAAATCTACATAATACAACCATAGATTCAGATGTACGACCTGACATATGTAATGCTTTTCCGTAATATAAAACAGTTATAATTTGATCTTCTATCGGAAGTACTGTTAGCAATTTTGTGATATTTCCGTTTTCTTTAAAAAAGAACCTTAATAATTTTATTGCTCCTTCATGGTTTCCATTTCTAAAAAGTGCTGTTCCATAATCGAATCTGGCATATGCTCGATATTCTTCACTTACTATTTCCAGGCGTCTTATTTCATTTCCTTCTGCATCAAAATATTTTCCAATACAAGATGTAACAAGCTCTGTTTTTTTCGGATCCCAATTTATGATTTCTTCAGGACTTATAAATGAGCGAAGTCTGGCTTTTTCAATATTTTCTATAATTTGCTGTTGTTCTTTTGTTCCACCTTTATATGTTCGTTTCGGATAAAAAAAACCACCTTCTTCATCACGACAGAGAATATTATCTAATTCATGCATAATTGGATAATGTTTTGGCGCGTCAATTGTTTGCGTTTCAACATTTAGATTTATTCCTGAAATAGTAAAAGTGGAGGACATTCCTATGCGTGCTTCTATATCAGATGCAAGTCTGATACCTGCTGAAGTATACTCAAACATTCCGCTTTTTTTATTAAATCTAAAAGGATCTTCGGGAAGTGTTGGATATTGTCCTTGTGTTACAACTTTTTCAATACCCCCCCCCATTACTGTAGGTGGAATTCCATATTGTTTTACGAGCGTACGAAGACGTAGTGTTGCAATTAACTCCATAATTTCTTCTTGTTCGTCTGTTGCTTCTCCTACATACTCGAGTTTTGGATATAAAAAACCCAATTCTTTATCACGACAGAGAACAAAAGGATTTTCTCGAAATTTTGGATAACTTCTTGGATTAATAATTTCAGGCAGTAGTGATGAGGATGCAAATACGAGTGAGATCTTGGTTAAGAAAAGAGTATATAAACTGATAAATATTACTTTTTTCATAACTACTATATTAAAACATCATAAAAACGTATAACTTTTTGCGATAAAGAATTAAAACTTGCGATAAAAAAACTAAAACAACAATCAAAATGGCGTCCCCAACGAGATTCGAACTCGTGTTGCTGCCGTGAAAGGGCGGTGTCCTAGGCCTCTAGACGATGGGGACATTAAACATAAACTTACGGCATAATACTTTGGACATGATTTTATGTCAAGTGAAACATTGAAAAATCTGATCTGTTTCTTCTGATTTGCTATTTCAAAAATTTCTTGCGAGAGTTCAAAAGAGACTTTTAAATTGTTTGATTTTCAGATCATCAAAAAATAATTTTTTTCAAGAGATCTAATAAGAAATCTAAGAAATAAAAAAATAAAGCAAAAATACAATATGATTTGGTTGAGTGCTCTTTTAATTGATTTTACAGCTTATTTCATGTATCGTTCAAATATCTGTCTGAAATATTTATTGGTAGAACGGTAGACGCTGTGAAAGCTTTTTTTGTTGGCTTGTTATTGTTTTTCTCTTTCGAGCTTTGTGCAAAATACAATGTTACAGCGGATTTTACACTTAGTAATGGTTTGCGCGTAATTTGTATTGAAAAAAAAGGTGTTCCTGTAGTTTCTTGCATAGTTTATTACAAATGCGGATCAACAAACGATGCTTTATCAAAATCAGGTGTTGCTCACTACTTAGAACATATGGCTTTTCTTAATAATCATTGCGCATTTTCCGATTTTCTTGAAAGCATTGGTGCCGAGTTTAACGCATTTACATCAAATCGTTTAGTTTGTTTTGAAGAAGTCGTTCCTATTGAGCATATTGAAACTGTATTAAAAAACGAAGCAGAACGTATGAGTACATTCGATATTGATATAGAAAAATTCAGATCAGAGAAAGGAGCTATTTTAGAAGAACGAAGCATGCGAACAGATAACGATCCGTTCGGACAATGTCAAGAATTGGAAACTGCCTATGTATTTCATGAAATTCCCATTATCGGATGGCGAAATGAAATAGAATCTATTACTCCTGAAGACTTAGTCAATTTTCGAAATAAATGGTTCGCTCCGAATAATGCGATAATTTTGTTAGCAGGGGACATCGAGGTAAAGAAAATAAAAAAATTAATTGAGAAATATTTCGGAGATATTCAGAAGAAAGAAATACAAAATTTAGATTTAATAGTTGTAAAAGAAAAACCACAAATTACAAAAGAAATCGAATTCCGATCAACAAAAATTGGGACATCAGCAAGTGTGTCTTATTTGTATTTTGTTCCTCCTGATATAAAACAAGATTTTAGAAAAAGATTGGCTTTTATTCTTGCTGGACATGTTTTAAATGAACCTCAATCTTTATTCAGAAGTTGTTTGGAACATAATTTGAATAAAGCTGACGGAATTTATTTTGCATACAATAGTACTATGAATGCGTTTAGCGTACTTGATGTTTCGATTAGTTGTTCTTCAATAGATAATCTTGAAGAAAGCGAAAGAATTTTTGGGTATTTAATAAAAAAATTGTTGGCAAAGGGGATATCTCAAAAGGAATTAGATCTTGCAAAACGACAGAGTATGTTGGCAGATGCTTATGCAAAAGAAGATATTGCAAGTATTACACACATTTTAGTTCATTCTTTTGCTGCGGGATATACTTTGGATCAAATTCAAAAAATGGATGATGTAATCCAATCTATCACGTTGGAAGAATGCAATTCGGTATTAAAAGAAGTATTAACTGCATCTCCAATCGCTATTTTGCGAATGTTACCTAAGGAGCACGATCGTGATTAGGTTTTTGTTGACTGCAATTTTTATGATAATCAGCATTTCTTCTGTAGTTTTTTCAGATACAAATACAGATATAAAGTCTAATAAGTTAAATAAACATATTAACCTTAACAAAGTGCCAAAAACAGCTTTAAATAAAAAAGCAGATAACACGAAAAATATACTTTGTGCAAAAGAATTAAAAAGTTATCGAGGAATAAAATTTTTTTATGCGAAAGATAATAGCTCACAGCTTGTTCATGTAAAGATTTCATTTGATTGTTCAGGATCCGCATATCAAGAAAAGCAGAAAGCCGGAGTTCCTGCATTTTATGCTTCAACTGTAACTGAAGGATGCGGTTCATATTCATCTATTGAATTAAAGAAAGAAATAAGTGCGGCTATGGCTTATTTATCATGTAACTATGATATGGATAAAATTTGGTTTAATATGACCACTCCAACTTTAACTTTGGAAAAAACAGCAAAACTATTCAATACTGTTTTGCGCGATCCGAAATTCGAAGAAGATAAAATCAAAATGTACCAAGATTCAAAAGTTGCAGCATTACAAAATTATAGTATAAGTCCCGCTGGTTCGGCATTACATCAAATAGCTCCGGCAATTATTTTTCCTGGTCATGCGTATGGAAATGGCCTTGCAGGTTCTGCAGAGGATTTTGCGAAACTTACGGTGAATGATCTTCATAAATACAGGAAAAAATTCATTGTAGCTAATAATGCGCAAGGGTGTGTGTTCGGTAATATTTCAGAGGAACAAGCAAAACGGCTAATCGATAAAATTTTCGATAAAATCGATGATGGAAAAAAAGCAAAGAATATTGTTGTTGATATTGAACCAAAAATATTCTCGTTAAAAAAACAATATTATGTTAATGGGCCGATCAGTTTGATCATATTCATTTTAAAGGGAACGAAATTAACATCGCCAAACAGATTTCCTGCTCGAATATTTTCTACTATTTTCGGAGAAGGATCTTTGTTTAAAGGGAGATTGATGGGAATTTTGCGAGGAAAAGGATACATATACGGAGGAAGTATAAATACACTAAATTTCGATCATTCAGATTATATATTAGGAATGTTGGAAACAGATAATTCAAAAGTCGAAGCAGCAATCACAACACTAAAAGGTATCATTAAAGATTTTCGTGAAAAAGGAATTACAGAAAGTGAATTGCAATTCGCAAAAAATTTATTAAAAGGTTCTACTGTAGTTGGTTTAAGATCTTCCGGAAGTTTATGCGGATTTTTCTTTACGGCGATGCGAAAAGGATTAGGCGTAAATGCATTAAGTGATTTCTTGGATGGAATAGACAAAGTTACCATCGAAGAAGTTAATGGCTTTTGTAAAAACAATCTGAATGAAAATGATATACCTTTTATAATTATGGGTGGAAATATTAAAGGTGGAAATGTCAATGCAGATAAATAAAATTTTCGCTATTGTTTTATTATTTTCTGTTCAGTTAATTTTCGCAAATGAACAATATATGACTTCATATGAAGATCTGGGTTCCAATTCTACTAGTTCGCATGAGCCTGCGATAGTTATTTATTCAAATGATTGTTTATCCATGCCATCGGTTATTGTAAGCATTGTGTTTCGTGTAGGAAAACTCGATGTTTCGATAGCAAAAAGTGGTATTGTTGAAATAATCGCAAAGAATTTAATCAATAAAGAAACAGATAATCGCTTAATGGATTTGGGAATTACATACAGCGTAAATTGTACGGATACAGATACCGAAATTTGTGCTCATATGCATCCGAAGAACATAAAAAAATTTTTTGAATTGATGAAAGATATAACGCAATCAATAAAAGTAGAAAATCTTGAGATATGTAAGAGAAGAATTATTATAGAAAAAAAACTCATTAACTACGGTAAGTATAATTCTGTTTCAGATAATATTTTTGCGCAAATCTATCCGCAAATTGTATTTAATGAATCGACTTTGCAAACAATAACAGTTGATGATATCAAAAATTTCTTTGATGAGTATTATCGAAATAATGTTGCGCTGATAACTATCTGCGGAAATTTCGGCAAAGAGATTTTAACTAAACAAGATTTTAATGATATTAAAAAAAATTTTGGCGGCAGTTCACAAAGAACATCATTATCTGACATTAATTTTTTGAAAGATCGATACATACATATTGAAAATAAATTTGAACGAAATAGCGTAAATTATGTATATACAATATCTGATCAGAAATATAAAAAATTAGCTCCTGTGTTTTTAAGTATATTTTCGTATGAGCTTTTTAAAACATTCATTCAAAATCAATCTCTTCTGTCCAGTTTTTTTAGTGATTTTTATATACATCGAGAAAATGACATAATATTGGTTTCGTTGTATCCGAAAAAAGATATATCGTTGAGCGAGGTTAAAAAGTTATACAAAATTCTTGTACAGAAAATATCAACAAAAGAAATAAGCAAAGAAATCTTATCGAAAATTGCAGAAATAAAAAGAATTTCTATTGATGCCCAAAATTATGATATGTACAAAATACATTCACGAGTAAAAGAAAAAATTATCGGTGGAATAAGTAGCAATGAAACAACGTTAGTAAGAGCGATCGAAAGCGTATCTCCGAAAGAATTAAATGAATTTGCATTAAAAATTTTATATGAACAACCAAAATTGGAAATAATAACTCAATACAGATCGGACAGATAAAAATGAAGAAAATAACAACTAAGTTAAAAATAACAATTTCTGCAATAGCTCTTGTTTTATTTTGTTCAGTTCTATTTTTAGGAAAGAATATATCGTATTTTATTTTTCAAGGAATTAATATCGGTTCAGCAGAAGCGTATGTTCTTCCATTAAAAAATCGTGAAATGGTATATGTAAAACTGGTATTTAAAAATGCCGGAGTATTACATGATGATATAGAATTGCATGGTATATCTAATTTAGTTTCGGTGCTTTTGTTTAAAAAAATTAACGGATTATCTACGGAAGAAACTGCGGAAAAAATAATCGACTTGGGGATAAGAGAACTGAATGTTGATTCAAGTGCTGATGATTTTAAAATATCATTTTTTGTAAGGTATAATCGAATCAAAGAAGCCTTTGCGTTTTTCAACAAAGCATTTGTTGCTCCTTCTTTTTCTGATGGTGATTTAGAAACAGCAAAAGAATTAATTCCTTCTGCTATGGATCCTGAAACAACATCGCCTGGGCAACTAATGATGCAAAAAGTATTTGAAATGTTGTATGGCAATTGTAATTACGGAATGAATCCGGCAGGTACTTCTCAGGCGATATCCGGTGTATCAAAAGTAGATATACAAGCATTTATAAAACAAAAACTAACTTGCAAAAATCTAAAAATTTTCTTTGTTGGTGATGTTTCAAAATCAGATATAAAAACCTATTCAAAAATTCTTCTTGTAAATGTTCCGGATGGAGATGTAAATACTCCGGCAAAAATAGGTCAAGGGTCATCAAACGAACCATCAGCAACTATAACGAAGGAAAATATGAAAGATGTTATTGGTATTGCTTATGGTATTCGAATAGATCAACTTTCTGATGTCGAAAGAGCTGCTTTACGTATAATAATTACGGCAATTTTTGAAGGAAATAATTCAGATTTTTCAGATGGATTGGTAAAATCAGATATAGCTTGCAAAACTCATGTAAAGTTAGTAGACAGATCGTTATCAACTTCTGTTTTGTTGTGTTCATACATTGATAAAAAAGATTTCGATAATTATATGAAATATGTTAATTCAAAAATTGCTGAGTATAATTCGTCTATTGATTATGAAAAATTAAATAAAGTACAAGAATATTTTATAAAAATCGCTAATAATGGTTTTTATAATGTTTCAGATATTGATGAACAAATGAAGTATACTTATATGCCTTTTGATAAAGTTACTCAGGAGCATTTTTTAACTATTATAAAACATCTATTTAATAGGAATAACATGAAAACGGTAATTTGTTCAGCAACGTCAATGTAGTAGATTTCTTACGAAAGTTATTTTTGGCTCTTTTTAGATTATGTCCTTTTTATATTCTGAAAATCGAAAATATTGAAAATGCTATTTCGATTTTCATAAGAACTCTCGAAAATAGATAATTTTACTCTTTCGTGTCTTTTTCTGATTTAATTCTTATCATTGAATGAAAAGAGCTTTTGAATTTGATATTTTTTTTCATTGAAACCAACAATAAATTATCATCGATGATAAATGTCTCATAAAACATATGTGTTTTTATCTGCTTTTTGGTTGAATATTCGTTTTCTTTGTAAATTTTTGTTATTGGCGGCAGTTCAAGTATTTGTTTTGCAAATTCGTTATTCATGAGAGCGATTTGGCAGTATGTCGGAATGCACCATTTTTCCGGAATTATACGATCCATTATAGGATATTCTTTAAAAAAATTCTTTGTTGCTTCAGTTTCGATTGATCCTGTTATACAAACGCGCGATATCTTCTTATTTACATTTGTGATATCAAAAATATCTTTCGATATATCATATGCCGCATGTTGCTGAACTGAACGAAAATAATGGATAATATTACTTGCAGAATTTAAGAAAACTATATTCCAAAAATTGAAGATAACCAAAAGAAATGCGAAAAAATTTCCGGTAATTTTTATTTGTTTAAATAAAAGATAGTTTTCATGTAGCACAAGTGAGATCAATATTCCTATGCTGCATAACATTCGCGGAAAGATTGATTCATTTCCTTCAAATACTGCGACACGCAAAAGTGCATATACTCCTGATGGACTTAACGTTAGCAAAAATAAGCAGAAAGATACAGTAATTATATGGGCAATAGTAGGTTTTGTTTTGATTGCTGTTTTGATAATTGTATTCATTAAAAATATAAAGAGCATCGCGAAAAAAATTTGGCCTATTGTATTAGGCGACCAATCTGTATATAGAATTGAAAAATATCTGCAAATGTTTTCTATAATGATTTTTATATTTTCTAGGTTATAAGGAATAACAAAAACACCATTTTTGGCGGAAGTACAATATGAAAGAAAAAGTGTGAACGGAGCATAAAATAATGCAGTAAAAAATAGTGTGCAGAACCAATATTTCATTTTATTTACAGTTTGAAATAAATTTGTATTTGAATGTAGTAATTCAGTGATGAATTTATACAAGAATATTATCAGATATGCCGATATAACAGCTTGATATATAAATAAAGTCAGGAAGAGCAATGCTGTTTGTACAAAAAGCCATCTTTTTTCATTTTTTGACGATATATATGCCGATAAAATTGCAATTAACAGTGCCAGCGTAATAAAGGGATTATCAAATCTGTACATCATTATTTCAAATATATACGGATTAATGATAACAGGAGCAAAACAAAATGCTTCCCATTTATTTGTGATATTTACTTTGAATGTGCGTAGGCATACACATGCGCTATATGCCAGCAATAAGCAAGAAATGATATGAGTAAATGGTGCTGCATCTGTAATAACGTCGGATAGATAGAACAAACGTTCTAATAAAAACGTTACATTCCTCAAAGCATCACTTGTTCCGATATGAAGATTAGCTAAATATCTGCAATAATCATCGCTATAAGGACAGAATGAAACCATAAGCGATATATAACCGCAAATAGCAATAAAGAAAAAGAACAGAAAACAATTACGCAGTTGTCTATTTCTATAATAAAAAAGATTAATATCGTTAAAAATTTCCATGGTTTTACACTTATTTTCTTATCGTTGCTATTGTGTCTGCAGCTCTTTTTATTTTTATATTTTTCTTTAATTCAATCAGCAGCAAAACATGATCCAAAGAAAATATGTTGTACATCATATGCGATTTTATTAATTTTTTATTTGAATATTCACTTTCAATATATTCTTCGCATATCGGGGCATTGGTTAATATTTGTTTCGAAAATTGTGGATTTATTAAAGCAATTCGGCAATAATCCGGAATGTTCCATTGTTCCGGAATTATGCGGTTCATTATCGGGTATAATTTGAAGAAATTACTCATTGCTTGCGTTTCTACTGTACCGGTTATACAAATTTTCTTTATATTTTGATCTAATATTATAACATATAATATTATATGTACCGGTTATACAAATTTTCTTTATATTTTGATCTTTATTTGTGATATCAAAAATGTCTTTGGATATGTCATAAAAAACATGCTGTTGTAGTTCTCTGAAATATTGGATTATATTCGCTGCTGAATTCAGAAAAACCATATTCCATATAACAAAAATTGATATAAGAAAATTATGGAATATATCGGATCCTTTGTTCTTCTTAAATAGTGAATGATTGCTGAATAATACCAATGAAATAAGTAATCCGACACTGTACATTATTCTGACAATGGCTTCGTTCCCTTCATATACTAGTGTGCGAAGGAGTAAGCAAGTTCCTATCGGGCATAATGTAAAAATGAATGTGTATATTGCGACTAGCAATATTGAAGAAACGGATCTGGTTTTTACAGCTGTACGAAAAATCATATTTAAAGCAAATATAATGAACATGAAAAAGAAGATTTGTCCTGCGGTATTTTCTGACCAATCTACGTACAACTTAGAAAAATATTGAAGAATGTTATCTGTTATTATTCGTATGTTTTTTATATTCGTAGGTATAACAAAAAGGCTTTTTCCTTCTACTTTGCTGTATCTTAAAGACAGCGCAAATGGAACATAGCATATTGCTGTAATCGCTAATGTTAGAAACCAGTATCGCATTTTTGAAATTATTGTGACAAATTTTTGACCTAAGCTTAATTCGTTTATAAAAAAATATGTAAATGCAATAAAATATACGAACAGAGCAGGTTGATATGTGAAAAGACAAAGCAATAACAGCGCAACTTGTGCAAACAACCATCTTTTGTTATTTGATGAAGATAAATATACAGATGTTATCGACAACATAAATGCAAAAGTAATGAAAGAATTATCAAAACGATACATCATTACTTCTAACATATAAGGATTAATGATTACAGGAGCGAAACAAAGCACTTCCCATTTATTGTTCAAATCAACATCGAATATTTTCAGACAGATAGTTGCGGAATATGCCAGAAACAGACAAGATATGATATGAGAAAATGGAGCAGTATCTGTAATAACGGTAGATAAGTACGCAAATAACTCTAAAAGAAAAGTATTGCTTCTGAGCGATCCCAGTTCACCGACACTTAGGTTGGTAACATATCTGTGTGCATCATCGCTATAAGGACAGAAGGAAACTATAAGCGATATATAACCGCAAATAGCAATAAAAAAAAAGAACAAAAAGCAATTACGCAACTGTTCCTTATTATCTTTTACTATATTAATGCTTTCAAAAGTTTTCATAACTTATTAATTATCATGAGAATATTAATGAAATCTTAATGAATTAAAAAATAGCAGATAATTATTAGATATTTTATTATTATATGTTTTGCGAAAGTAATTAAAGTTCTGCAAAAATCATTTTTTGCTCTTTTAGTCTCTAAGGGTGTAATTCCCTGCCGCTTGCGACGTAGTAAGAACAGTTATTGCAAAACTCTGCTAAATACCTCGCTGCTTGCGGTGGAGGATCTTTATCTACTACTCTTTTATCTCTTGGAAATCAAAAATTTCAAAATGCTATTTTTGATTTTCTCAAGAACTCTATTCTTTAAAAACCTGCAATTTCCGGAAGTGAATTGTTAAATACTGATACCAATTTTGCAAGAATACCAATTCTGTTTTCTTTTATGCTTTTATCATCTGCATTTACGAGAACATTTGCAAAAAATTCGGACATAACATTTTCCATTTGTAAACAGCGTTTCAATTTTGCTTCGAATTTATCGATTATTCCTATATTTTTGTTATCCAAATTTCTAAAATCTTCTTCAAGATTTTTTATTCCTTCAAAAAATAGATTTTCTTCTTTTTGAGAGAACAAAGATCTATCAACAAATGTTCCTGAACTGCCTTGTACAATATTTCTGGCACGCTTGTATATACTGATTATTTTCTGTCCTGCTTCATCTTTTAAGATAGCGTCGAGAATTTTTGCTTTTTTCTGTATGCTTTGAATATCTTGAGGAACAGCCAAAACAGCATTTACAACGTCATGGTTAATTCCGGATTCTTTTAGAACAATACGCAATCTGTCTAAAATAAAAGTCATTACATTGTTGACAGTCTTTGGATCTAATTCAATTTTTTCAGAGTCTTGCTTTAATCGATCGAATGATTTTTTGATTACAAGATATAAATCGATATTCATTTCATATTTCAAAATGATTTTTATAATACCTATTGCAGCACGACGTAGTGCAAACGGATCTTTCGAACCGGTTGGCATTTTTCCTATAGCAAATAGTCCGGTAATAACATCTATTTTATCCGCCATTGAATATAATGCGCAAAGAGGAGAGTAGAGTTCATCGACAGTTTTATATTGGTCTCTGATTATTTCACAAACTTCAGTTGATTCTCCCTGACAACGAGCATAATGAGCTCCCATTATTCCTTGCAATTCGGTAAATTCACAAACCATATTTGTTGCAAGATCGCATTTCGCCAAAACAGCGGCACGTTTTAAGATCTCTTGAGAATTTCGCGATAGCATAAGTTGTCCTGCAGCGCTACTATGACTTACTTCATCGCATAAATATTCACATATATCCCTTATTCGTAAAGTACGGTCATAAACTGTACCCAATTTTTCATTAAACGCGACTTTTTTAAGATCATCCAAGTGTCTTTCTAACGGTGTCATTAAATCGTTTTCGAAAAAGAAAAGAGCATCCGCAAGACGTGCACTCAGTACTCGTTCGTTCCCTGCTCGTATCGCTTTCCCGCTATCGTCTGCGATATTGTTTGCGATAAAAACGAAGTAAGGAGCGAGTTTTCCATCAATTGCCGTCGGAAAATATCGTTGATGTGTTCTCATAGTTGTTGTAATGACTTCTTCCGGCAATCGCATAAATTTTTCTGCTATTTTACCGACCATAACAACAGGATATTCGACTAATCCAACAACTTCTTCCAGCAAATCATCAGTTATAAGAACATTTACTTTCTGATTTTTGCATTCATCCAAAATAATTTTACGACGCTCGTTTTGGTCAACTATTACGAACGCATTTTTCATCTTCGCTAAATAATCATCTATATTAAGAGCACGAATTTTTTGATCAGCCATAAATCGATGACCGAAAGTATAGTCGACAGAACGAATATTTATTTCGGCACTCATATCGACATCAACAACTTTTCCATCGAACAAACACATGATATTTCTTAATGGTCGTACAAAATTGAAAGAGTGATCTCCCCAGTGCATTGATTTAGGCCATGGAA
>CAJOEB010000013.1 GCA_905233775.1 uncultured Alphaproteobacteria bacterium
TCTTGAGACGGTTTTTGGAAAATGTCGACATATACAACGAAAATTCTCAAGGCTTGTCCCGATAATTCTAATAAATGAGAAGACTACCTTACGAAAAAGAATTTGCTTGCGGAAAATTGTCCTGATAAGCCTGATAAATGAAAGGACTACCCCCCCCCGTGGGTGCTGGTGTTGTTACCGCTGTTAGAGAATGGTTTGAATGATATATTGTTCATCGGTAATGCTCTTATTATTGCTCTATTACTCTGCTGTTTTATCAAAAAATAGTTAATAAAATGATAATGTCTTTGTAGTTCTTTTTCGTAATTAGTTGACTAATTAGAACTTTGTAAAAGTAGTTGTTAGTTATTTTTAAATCCTGAGGATCAAAGTTTTCAAAAATGCTACATTTTTCTTTTGCAAAAACCTGTTATCTGTAATAATTATTGAATAATTTTGAGTGAATTTTTTTTATCCTTGTTTTTCTTATAATTGCTATTATATTTTTTATTAAGGATCATAAAAATATTAATGACTATAAAAAAAATCGGAAGCATCAAACACACCGATAAAGACCGATAAAGGAGGATAAAAATGAATTTTAAGCAGTTTTTTCTATTTATATCCATCTTTTTTGGTAGCAGCTATGGATTTATTGAGCCGTATACTTCTTTTCCATTTGATACCAATATATCTGTGAATAGAGAAATAAATGCTCGCCCATTGAGCTATTCTGCATTAAGTATGCCAAATATCGCTAATTCAGATGACAAAAGCAAAAATGCCTAGCACAAACGCATACGTATCTATTTCTTTTTATACAGGAATTTTTTTACTTCCGCTTCAAGGATTTTTTCCATAACAGAAGGCAGATTTTGATCGATCCATTTTTTTAATAGCGGAGTTATAGCCTCTATTATCAATTCATGCATAATGTTTTCTTGCTGTATATTGTTATTGTTTGAAGATAATGTTGGTTTTTCTTGCTTTAAGATTGGTATTTCATCCGCAATAGGTTCGATAGTAGGTTCGATCTTAGAAGCACTAACATTTTTTATTTCTTTTTCCATATGCGGAGCATCTTCTTGTATCAGCTTTAAAAAAGAACTCATATCGTTGCTTTTTTTATTCTCTGTCTCATTCTTTTTCTTTATGCTTACGATACTTCCATCATCAGAAACCATATCAGTTAGCTCTAAAACAGGAGGTTCTTCGTCTATAACCATTTTCTTTATTGATGATAAAACTTCATCCAAAGACATTTCTGACGTTTTTTTATTACTTTCCATAATGACCTCCTTAACTCGCTATAATAGGTTGTTGTTTAACTTGTTGTTTAATATGATGATTATTATCTAACTGAGTTGTGTCCTGTTTATCTTGCTTATTTTTAGATCTAAGAACAGATTTCCTTATACTGGTTAGAATTGAGTTTACACTTAAATCTCCTGTCAATGAAAGCAAAGTAACAGCAGCTATTATTTTTTCTTTTTGAGATTTCGCAAGATTTATTCTCGATTCAAGTAAGTTGTTTTCTTTTGCCCAAATATCTGTGTTAGATTTTAATCCAAGCGCAGACTCTTCTATATCTCCTTCTGAGCTTAGCTCAGCGCTCTTTACTGCAGATCGGCTGGCTTCAATCATTGCTACGGCAGATTTATATCTGTTCCAGTAGACTACACAGTCTCTTTTTACTTTTAACACTGTATCTTCAGCTGAGAATTTTGTTTTCATTGCTTCTTGATTGGCTATTTCTATCTGAGAATATGTATTACTGCCATTGCTATTGTTAAATATTGGTATAGTTACTGCAACAGTAGCAGAATAGTGCTGTGGATTGCTGTCAAATCCTCTTACTCCGTCTGTTCTTTCTTTTGATACTTGCTTACTCGCAGATAATGTTGCATCACAAGATGGAGATAAACGACCTCTTGTTGCGTCTAAGTTCTTTAAAGCAGCTTGTTCTTGCAATTTCGCCATATTTATGGTGCTGTTAGATGTCATTGCGCGCGATATTAATTTATTAACTGATTCGGGAAGTTCAAAACGGAAGTCCGGAAGTTCCATATTGTTATCTGCTTTCAACCCTGTAAGTCGTTCAAATTCAGATTCTGCTGTCATTAGTTCTGTTTCAGCGTTTATAAGAGAGTATATTGCAGCTTGGTATTTCGAATCTGCTTCTGCTACATCAGTTGGAGTAGACATTCCTGCTTCTAAACTGCTTTGTTGTGCTTTTAAGGTGTTTTCCAGGTTTGTAACCATCTTTTTCAATGCTTCAACTCGCTTTCGAGAAAACCAAATTTCTGTATATGCATTAACAACATTAAGAACAAGACTTTGCTCTTCACTCTTTAGTTTATGGTATGCTGCATTATTAGAATGCTCAGCTGCTAACATGGTATTTGTAGTAGAAAAACCGCTGAACAAATTTTGGCTAAGTTCGATACGCATTGTCGTACCGGTTGATTCTGATTTGTGGTAATACTGATCGACAACGCTGTTACCTCGCCTATCTGTTCGCTCTCTGGATGTGGATATAACACCGTTGATACTTGGAAGATATGCCAAAACAGATTGTCTGAATCTTGCATCTGCCGCATTTTTATCCGTTTTATTAGCTGCCCATTCTTTGTTATTTAAAAAAGCTGCGACAAGAGCCTCTTCCAAGGTAATTGCCTGAACAGAAGAAAAAATTAGTGAAAACGCGATAAAAGAACAGCAACAAAATTTTTTCATAAAACACCACTACAACTTATTACATACATTTTACGATCCTAAAGCAATATTTAGTCGTTTTAATGATTCATCTTTACCGAAAGCAAACAGCATTTCGAATATTCCCGGCGTAATTTTGCGTCCACTTAGTACAGCACGCAAAGGCTGAGCGATTTTTCCAAACGAAAGCTCTTTATTTGCAGCTAAAACATGGAGACAATGGTCAAGATTTTCTTCTGTCCAATCGGATAGCTCTCGCAATGCATCGTAAATATCCTTGAGAATGCTGAGTATTGCCTTATCAGCTGGAACAGACGGCGTATAATCTTCCGTATAAATAGACGCCATATCATTTAATTCAATTGTTGTTTTTGCTCTTTGTTTTAGACCATTCATGCCCAGCAATAATCGTTGTTGTTTTTCATCGGAAATCTGCTTCTGAAACTTCATTATAATACCGAGTAATCTTTTATTATCCGCGTTCTTAATGTAGTATGAATTCAGTTTTTCCATCTTCTGAAAATCCAAACGTGATGCAGATTTACCTAGGTTATCTGTCGTAAACCATTCAATAGCTTGTTGCATTGATATTATTTCATCATTTCCATGTGACCAACCGAGCCGCAAAAGGCAATTGCAAACGGCTTCCGGAAGGAACCCCATATCACGATAAGCTTCAACACCAAGAGCTCCATGACGTTTCGATAATTTTGCACCATCCGGTCCATGTATCAATGGAATGTGTCCGTATTTTGGCGTATCCCAACCGAAGGCGTTGTAAATTTGTATTTGGCGAAATGTATTCGTAAGATGATCATCGCCACGAACTACGTGAGTTACACCCATGTCATGATCATCGACCACAACGGACAACATAAATGTCGGAGTACCATCGCTGCGTACCAAAATCATATCATCAAGCTGAGAATTCGCTACGATAACAGTACCTTGAACTATATCATGCAGAGTTGTTTCGCCGTCAAGAGGAGCTTTCAGGCGGATAACAGGATTAATGCCTGCGGGAGCTGTTTTCGGATCGCGATCTCTCCACATTCCGTTATATTTCGGCGAAACTCCGCGTTGTTTTGCGTCTTCGCGCATAGCTTCTAGTTCTTCCGGTGTACAGTAGCAGTAATAAGCTTTTCCTTGATCAACAAGATTTTTTGCAAGATCAACATGGTGCTGCGCTCTGGAAAACTGAAACACAGGATCTTCATCCCAATCTAATCCAAGCCATTTCAAACCATTAAAAATCGCATCAACTGCTTCTTGAGTTGATCTAGCGCGATCTGTATCTTCAATTCTCAACAGAAACTTGCCTTTATAGTGTCGAGCCAACAGCCAGTTAAATAACGCCGTTCTTGCTCCGCCTATGTGCAGAAAACCGGTAGGAGAAGGTGCAAATCTCGTGACAACCTTCTGTGATGAATTAAATGCTTCTGAACTACTGCGGTTTTCCATGATTTGTGTTTACCTATAATAAATTATTTATGAGCATTATATATTTTAAAATGGTTCTTGACCAGATTAGAGGGGATAAGATCTGAGATTAGTTAATAACAATTTGTAAATATTTTTATTATGATGGTTGAAACGCTATTCTGTTTCTTTCAAGTGTAAGTTGATTTTTTTACATGTAATTCCCCTCTCTAGTCTAGAACCTTTAAAATTTAGGTAGTAAATGAGAACAGTAATAAGCGCGAGATAAAGATTATCGAATGAAAAAACAATCATTTATGACTTTACTGAATGCAATTAGCGATTTTTTTGAAGAAGAAAAGTATCGGTTGCCCAATTTTATTCCCATGGGTATCGGAATAGGAATTTGCGTTTATTTTTCGTTGAGTAATGAGCCTTCTTTTCTTTTAAATTGCTGTGTGTTTGCAATAACTGTCATTGCGTTTATTGCACATAAAATATGGACTAAACAAAATCAAGATATCTCTCTGATTTATACAAGCTATACAAATGTCTATAAGAATGTCGTGAACTTTCTTCTGTTGTCAGCTTTGTTGATAAGCCTTGGTTTCCTGATTTCTCAAATACGAACAATGCACGTTAATACATTTATGATTAATGAAGATATAAAAAAACCAATATCTTTTGTAGCTACAATAGAATCATGTGAAAAAACAGAAAAAGGACTAAAATTTATAGTTTCAGATACAAAAAGAAAATATGATGATTGGGCAGGGAATTTGTGCAAAAAATTCAGCAAACTGCATTTAATTTGGATTGGGGAGAAGGCCAGAGAATCTGTTTCCGACTATACTCCTGGAACACGCGTGCTTTTTCGAGCAATGCTCTCACCAATTCGACCACAAGCATTTCCGGGAGCATATGATTTTCGAAAACAGCAGTTTTTCAAAGGAATAAGCGCCAGAGGATTTGTTATAAAACCGCCAAAGATACTTCAAAACTGCGAACAACCAACCATAAAAGTCTACATAGAACAATTAAGACATAAAATCGATAAAACTATCGAAAAATATTTGCCGAAACACACTGCGGCAATTGCAAAAGCGTTAACGACAGGGAATACAGCAGGAATAACAAAACAGGTGAGAGCGAATTTTTCGAGTTCGGGAACAGCACACGTATTAGCGATTTCGGGATTGCACATAGGCATTATCGGATTCTTCATTTTCTGGCTTTTCCGTGTGATTTTATGCTTTTTCCCACGTATTTCGATGTTCTACGATACGAAAAAAATAGCGGCAATTGCTTCTTGGATTGCAGTGTTGCTTTATTTGCAGATTTCCGGATGCTCTGTTTCATCGATCCGCGCATTTATTATGCATACAATCATAATCATTGCGATATTGCTCAACAGAACACCGCTTACAATGCGTTCAGTAGCTATAGCCGCAACTATTATTATGCTATCCACGCCTGAAGTAATAATGTTTCCGAGCTTTCAAATGTCGTTTGGCGCCGTTATTGCAATAATTGCTTACGTCGAAAGCGAATTGCAAATGCCGAAATTTCTCAAATGGTTGTCTGAAGTAGTTGCTGTAACCATAATTGCATCTATTCCAACGTCTATTATATCTGTATCGGTATTTAATCAGTTGACGCTCAACAGCATTTTGGCAAATATCGTATGTATTCCTTTGATGACGTTTTTCATTATGCCAATGTTGATGTTCGCTCTATTTTTGATGATATTTGGCGCGGCACGTCCGATAATTATGCTCGCCGGGTATGGGATTGATCTGCTTGCAAAAATAGCTGAAGAAACTGCAAAATTGCCGGGATCATTGTTTGTTATGCATACACCTACAAATGTTACGTTTGGAATAATTATCGTGTCGTTCCTGATATTCACGCTTATTCAGCATAAAATCCGTTTTGTCGGTCTTTTAGGAATTTTTGGCGGCTTAGTTCTTTACTCCATTCAGCCACTACCAGATATTTTTGTATCTCCACATGCTAAAGTTGTTGGGATAAGAACGGATGATTGTGTTTGCTTCAGTCATTTGGGGTATTTCCGTTCTATGGCTGACAGTTGGAGTCGATCGGTTGGTTTTGGTAAACGCGAAAATTTTAAATCTAGCGCATGTTCAAAATTTGTTACAAAATTGGAAGACAATACATACGCAACTAAGATCAAAGGAAAAATGATTATTGTTACAAATAATGATAAATATAAAAATCCGAATATTGATCTTTTGTTTATCCTAAATAAAGAAAGAAATAATCAATCAAAAATTATATTTCTTGATGATGATATAATAAAAAAGGACGTCCAAAAAATCAGACGTCCATGGAGCTAATATAAATGGAGTTAATAATAATAAGAACAAAGAATTAATTGACCCAATTAATACCTATACGATACAGATACATATATATCGCTGTTACGTCCTTTATTGTTCTCCATATTCTTCGAATGACGTTCTCCAAGCATGCTTCTGCAAGAGTACGTTCCTGCACCGACATTTATCGACAAGCAGTTCATCACAGGCACTGAACAAGAAGCCTCAAGATTGAAACCGTTGCAGAATGTCGTTACAACTTCCACGTTGGTATTGTGCAAGGAGCTATCAAATTGTTTGTTAAAACCAAGATTTATTTCTGTTGTAGATTTTCCATGAAATACATGTTCTGCACCGAATAGAATTTTTAAGTCATCTTGAAATTTGTAAGCGCTCGCAAGTCTGTAGGATATACCCTTAGATGTTACGTATGAAAATGTGTCCGGCATTTGAAAATTATGAAAAGAGATTGGTGTAGGATCTCCACCTGTAAAGGCAGCTTTTATTATAGAATATGATGTTCCGCTGAGTAATGTAGTCACCAAGCCACCCAAAGCAATATCATTTTTTGTCGCTGATATACCGAGTTTCTTATAATAACCTCCGACACAAACAGGATCATCACTACGCTCTATATCGCTGACTTCATTTTTGCTGCTTTTTGAAAGAGCATACATTGCAGGCGACAATTTTCCGTAGAAATACGCAAAAGCTTCCGGAAAACCCAATGTACCTCTGTCATGAAAATCTCGGCTAATTCGTTCGGATATATAAACTTCGTTGTTCATACCCGCTGCTGCAGTAACCAAAGACTCATGATCAGTCATATTTGTTTTTTCGTACTTGCAAGCTGCTCTTGATGTATTAGCCAAACGTTTTACGAAAAACTTGAAAAAATTTTCATTTTTACTGAAACCATCGTTTATTTCATTGTGCTTGCATAATTCAAATCTACTTCCGTATGCTCTTGCTTTTAAACCATGACCTATTTCATGATAAGCTGTATTGAATGAGTGATAAATCCAAATCGAAAAAATACGAGTAATCCATTTCGCTACATTTTGTTCGTCATTAGAAAAATTACTTACAACAAAATTTTCAAATCGAGATAAGCCACGCAAAACTTCTAATCCGAAAACTGCAAGTTGTTTATTCGTATATTGATTTCCGAAATATGCAGAACTCAAAGTTATGGAATCTTTTCCGTTTATTGTTGCTGCTGTAGCAGGTTCAGAATTTTCTTCAAAGTTTACAGAGGAAGAATCCGCAACTTCATATGAAGTTTCAAGGGTATTTTCAGCAAATGTAAAAGAAACTAACGAACATGTTAAGCAACATAATGCAATTTTTTTCATATCACCACCGATAAATAATAATATTATGTAATTATGTACGTATGTTATGAAATATTTAAAATTCAGTCAACGCTACTGTTAATAAACTATTAAATTATGGCGATAGACCAGCATTTTTTTTGATTATTTCTAAGGAATAATTTTGCAAAGAAAGTAGCAAAATCACTATCTCTATAAAAATCAATATCTCTATAATTGAAAACCAACTTCATTTTCTTTTTAATGCAGGATGAATTTATCGTCGGTTAACTAGTTAAATTTTGAGAAACGTCTTTTAGCGTAGCCAAAAAAAACACTCGATGTCGTTGACGTAAGATTTTCCGCAGGTAAATTCATTTTCATGATAAAATAGATCTCTTGTGAAAGTAATTTTGTACTATTTATTATTTCTGATAATCAAATTCTCAAAAATGCCATTTTCGACTTTCGCAATAATCCTAATAATCGATAATAATAGTTGTAGCTATTCGAAATCAGGTCATCATATGCTTTCCATCCGTCGGTGTGAATTATTGATCCTTCGAGAATTCTTCCCTGAATAATTAACATTAGTTCTTCTCGAGAGCAATTTTGAACAACTGTTGAAAATACTTTCCCGTTTCTTTTCAACGGTCCGAAAACTAGCGTTTTACCAGCCCCTCCTCGACGAAACATAAGAACTAATAAACAGCTAAGCCCGAAAATCGGCGTTTTCCCAACTGCTCCTAGACCTCGTTTATCTCTAACTCTGTGTGCTCCAAAATAGCTTTCGTCTAACTCAAATTCTCACAATTCTTTCTCTCGTTTTCTAAATAAATGCTCTATGAATTCTCTAATATCAGCTTCTTAAACTCGTTGTAGTAGCTGTTAACTGTTTTGCGATTTAACTTCAGAATTTTTACCGCTGAACTTGCCGTTATGCCTTCACTAAAACATTCTTTTATTTTTTTGTCTTATATTTGCTTAATCTGCTGTATCTCAAACATTATACCATACATCCTTACCTCGATGCTGGTCTAGAGCCATTCTCTAATATAAGCTTTCGAAACTCGTTGTAATAGCCATTTACTGTAATGAATTTATAAAATAGATTTCAAAATGACTTTAGCATGAACACACGGAATTTCCGCCGTTTTTCTTTGCCGTGTACATAAATTTATCCGCGATAGAAATAGCTTCTTGCAACTGTAAAGTCTCTTTCTCATCAACACAGCAAACACCTATACTTACTGTACAATTTACGTCTTTAAAGATCATTTTTTCGACAGCTTTTTGAACTCTTGCCGCAATTTCGTTCGCTATTGATTTTGAAACGCCTTCCATAAATATTATAAATTCATCTCCGCCATATCGAGCAATTAAATCAGCTGATCGAATATATCTTTTTATGGTACTTGCAACAAATCTCAACATCGAATCAGCAAATGTATGTCCGAATTTATCATTTACTCTTTTGAATTTATCAACATCAATTACGAGAATTGCAGAATCATATAACTCATTTCCCCGATTTTTCATAAAATCTTCGAAAAATGTTCTGTTGTATACTTCTGTTGTTGCATCTATTGCAGCCAGGTATATGCTTTTTTTCAATTTTTCCGTAAAACTCTCGTACATTTTCTTATATTTCATCAGGGAATTAAGCTTGCAAGCCATGATAGCAGGACTAATAGATATATCTATAACATCTGTGTATCCAATGTTAGAGTGTTGTCTGATTATTTGTTTTGCCATTTCTCTATGAGCTTTATCATATGTAAGAACTATAGGTCTGTTTTTATTTATTTTCCTTAATCGTAGAGTTGCGCAACAATCGCATGCTTTTTGTATAGATTTTATATTTATGAGGAACAAATCCGCGTCACTCATATCATCAATTACCGGCCAATATTTTAATTGTTCGATTTCTGTTCTGTTCTTTATTGAAGAATGGAGAAAATTTAGATCATCGAAGAAAATAGACACCATTTTTTGCGCACGTTTTCCGGTAAAAAACATGTTATTCAGTAAATTATCATCAAAACGCTGTCTTATTCTTACAAGGGTTTCTATTTTCCGCAAAAGCACACTTTTACTGACACCTATATCTACAAAATCATCTATTCCTATATCCACAAATTGTTCTGCTATTGAATTTTTTGCGACAATCCCGATTATAGGAATTACGGAACAAAGCTGCCTAAGAACCGAAAAGAAATCCAAAAAAAGTTTAGATTTTTTTGTTGGAAGAGAAATTAAAACTATATCTATTGATTGTGTGCTTACAATTCTTAAGGCATCTTCTATTGATTTTGAAAACAGCAAAGAGTTATGAACTAGTTGTAGTTCCATTGATATTTTGGAGATGTCAAGCCTTTGCTCATCTACTATGAGAACTCTCGCAACCATTTTCAACACACTTAACTACAACACTTTCTATAAATGTATCAATAGAAAAAGGTTTTGTTAAGAACTCATTTACTACTTTTACGATATTTTTTTTCTTTTTTTGCTCATATATTGATAAACCAACAACTGGCATAGTCGGTTGTTCCACATGTATTTTATTAAGAAATTTTTCTACAAAAGTTTCTTCTCCGATATCGACATTTATTACGGCAAGATCATATTCGTTTTCTTTTATCTTTTGTAATCCTTCCATTGGTGATTTTGCGGAAAAAACTTCAAAACCATTTGAATCTAAGATGTCGCTATAAAGTCTGTTCTGCAAAAAGTCATTTTCTATGAGAATTGCATTCTTTTTGAATAAATTTGCTTGCATTGGCAGACTCCAATAACTACTTATTTGTTAAATTTATAACGAAAATAATTAATAAATCGTTACCAATATAAATTTAGGTTTTATTTACAATAAGAAATGAAAATCGTATCATCTACTCTGTTTAATAGTATTTTTATTCAATAGTTGTAAAAGGTCTGTATTCGAATGAAATTTTGTATAACTACTCCGATTTACTACATTAACGGAGAACCACATATCGGTCATGCATATACCAGCATAGCTGCTGATATTATGGCTCGTTTCAAACGATTAGATGGTTTTGATGTTCATCTGTCGACAGGTACTGATGAGCACGGTATAAAAGTTGCGCGAACTGCTAAAAAAGAACACATGGACGTTGAGAAATTCAGCGATATCGTTTCTCAAAAATTTCGTGATATGTCGAATGAAATAAATATGTCGTATGATGATTTTGTTCGAACAACAGAAAAGCGGCATATTCTTTCTGCACAAGCATTTTGGAAAATGCTCAAAAAAGATGATGTGTATAAAAATGTCTATTCCGGATGGTATTCAGCGCAGGATGAAGAGTATATTGCAGAATCGGATTTAGACGAAAACAGACGTGCACCAAGCGGAGCAACAGTAGAATGGATGGAGGAAGAATCGTATTTCTTCAGATTATCCGCCTATCAAGATAAACTTCTCGATTGGTATGAGAAAAATCCGGATTTTATAGCTCCGGCATCACGGCGAAACGAAATAATCAGCTTTGTTAAAAGTGGATTACGCGATTTATCGATATCTCGAAGCCAATTTTCTTGGGGAATTCCTGTTCCGGTAGATCAAGAAAACGAGAACAAAAATGAGCTTAAACATGTTATGTATGTATGGATTGACGCTTTAACTAACTATATCACGTCATTTGGATTTCCTCAGGATAAAGCAAAAGTTTCTGAGATGATGTCCAATTGCACACACATAGTCGGCAAGGAAATAATACGATTTCATGCGGTATACTGGCCGGCTTTCTTGATGTCAGCGGGTATTGCTCTGCCTAAACGAATTTATGCTCACGGATGGTGGACAAACGACGGCATGAAAATGTCGAAATCGTTGGGAAATGTTGTAGATCCTAAAGATGTAATAAAAAGATACGGACTTGATACATTACGATATTTCCTTTTTCGTGAAGTAAAGTTTGGAGAAGACGGTGATTTTTCGGAAAAAGCGCTACAAAACAGGTTTGCATATGATCTTGCAAACGATTTAGGGAATTTAATACAAAGAGTGCTCGCTTTCATTCAAAAAAGAAACGGAAATTTTGTCGCAGATTATAATATGTCAGACGAAGATAGATCATTGTTTGAAAATGCCAGAAGTATTATTGAAAAAATGCGTCCGGCTATGGATAAGCAAGATCTGCATTCAGCTTTAAATACCGTTTGGGATCTCGTTACGGAAGCGAACAAATATGTGAATGATATGAAACCATGGGAACTTGCAAAAACCGATGTTAATCGCTTGAATATTGTTCTTACGACATTATGCGAAGGAATTCGTTCAATAGCTTTTGGGTTAGCTGCGTTTATGCCGGATACTGCTAGAAAAATATTTGATTTCATAAATGTAAAAGGAGACCGTTTTAGCGAAATATCAGAGAATTTTACGGATCAGCATTTTCCGCAACCTTCTGTTTTGTTTCCTAAGGAAAGATAAATGCTTTTCGTTGATTCCCATTGTCATTTAACTGTTCCGCGCTTTGTTGAAAGAAAGGACGAGAACGAAGACGAAGAGGAATTTTTTCGGAAATACGCTGTAGATGCCATTATAGAACGGGCAAATGCCGTTGGTGTAAAGTACATGCTGGCAATTGGTACAGAATTATCCGATGTAGAGGAAATTCGGGAAATTGCAGATACTCATAAACATGTATTTCGAAGTGTTGGAATACATCCGCAAGAAGCGGCAAAACATCTGCAATTATATGAACGTGAGAAAATTGCAGTAATTATCAAAGAACACTGTGCATTACCGAAAACTGTTGCTATCGGTGAGATTGGTTTGGATTATCACTTCGAACGAGAAACTGAACCTCAACAAAAAGATTTGTTTCATTTTCAGCTGGATTTAGCAAAAGAATGCAATCTGCCGGTTTCTATTCATTCCAGAGA
>CAJOEB010000014.1 GCA_905233775.1 uncultured Alphaproteobacteria bacterium
TGTTGGTAATAACAGTAGTAATAGTAATAAAAAAATCAATAGTAATAATAAGGTCATAACTTTCGGCTGTAGGCTTAATGCATGCGAATCGGAAATTATCAATAATTTTATTCAAGAGTTAGGATTGGATAATTTTACTATTATCAATACGTGTGCAGTAACGGCTGAAGCGGAACGAAAATTACGTCAAACAATTCGAAAACTGCATAATGAAAATAATGAAATAAAAATAATTCTTACAGGATGTGCTGCTGAGTTAAATCCGAATTTCTATATAAAAATGGATGGAGTTATAGGAATAATTTCAAACACAATAAAATTGGCAAAAGCAGAATATGAAAAATACTCCAAACAAAATCCGTCTGAAAAGAGCTATCAAAAAGATAATAGAGCAAATAAAGCGTATAAAAAAGTCAGAGGCTTCTTGCAAATACAAAACGGCTGTGATCAATGTTGCACATATTGTATTGTAAGAACTACACGTGGATCGAATATAAGTTTCAATGAAGAAGAAATAGCAGAACAAGCTCGAATTCTATTAACAAAAGGATATAAAGATATAGTATTGACAGGTGTAAATATATCCGCATACGGAAGAGATAAAAATCCTCAAAAAAATTTGGCACATATCGTAAATTATCTGCTTAAAAATGTTCCGGAAATAAAAAGACTGGGACTTTCATCATTAGATCCTGCTGATATTGATGCTGATCTGATAAAGATTATCGCGAATGAAGAACGATTGCTTCCTCACATTCATGAAAGCATACAATCCGGAGATAATTTGATTTTAAAAAGAATGCGCCGCCGCCATTCACGGGAACAAATTATAGAATTAAACAAAAATATTATTGAAGTACGTCCTGATGTAATCTTTGGAGCAGATATTATTTGCGGATTTCCGACAGAAAATGAAGAAATGTTTCAAAACACAAAAAATCTTATGAAAGAAGCACATATAACATTACTTCACGCTTTTCCTTTTTCAAAACGTCCGGAAACTCCAGCTGCAATGATGCCACAAGTAAAAAAAGAAATAGCTAAGGAAAGAGTCAGAGAATTAAAAATCTTAGCGCAAGAAATTCTTCAACGGAAACTACAAGAATATGTCGGAAAAAATGTTAATGTCCTTGCAGAAGACGAGAAAAACGCAAAAACAAACTCTTTTTTAAAAGTACGATCAAATGAAAAAATGATAGCAGGTCAAGAATATACGTTTTATTGCGAACAAATAGGAAACGGATATTTAATCGGCAAACCTGTACGGTGATTTCTTTACAATAATTTTATATAATAACTTTCCGCAGTTTCCGCATGACAATCGTCGACCAACCATTATAATCATAAGTATAAATCAGTCGCATGCCTAAGGATGAATATTTTTCTAATACGCTGTAATCTCCCGTATTAAATCCGGATAAAACCAATAATCCGCTTGTATTTAGGCATTCCACAACAAATGGTGCTAGAGAAATAAGTGGTGCAGATAAAATATTCGCAACTATAAAGTCATAATTATTTTTATCAAATTCATGATCTGAATTTTTAAATACCGAAACACGGTGAGCAACATGATTGATAGAAACATTCCCTGTTGCTATTCTAACAGCTTCAGGATCATTATCACAAGCTGATACATAACGAGCACCAAGTTTAGCAATAGCGATACTAAGTATTCCGGAACCACAACCAATATCTAATACTTTTTTGTGAACTTCAGGATTAAAAAATGTTTGAGCCGCAAGTAAACATCTGTTGGTTGTCGGATGTTCTCCAGTTCCAAAAGCCGTTGCTGCTGCAACCTCTATCGCTACTTTATCTGATGGTTTTTGTTTCGCACGAAGATGTGGTCCGAACATATAAAAATCGCCCACAGTAATTGGCTTAAAATTTTCAAAGCATTTTTTCAGCCAATCGATATCTTCTAATATTTCCGATTCAAAAACAGAGTATTTGTAATCTTTCAGAGTACTTGCGATATCAAATTCTTTTATCGGAGACATTGACAGAACTTCGACATACCATTTGTTGTCTTCTTTTTCGACACACGAAACCGACAGATAACTCTTTTCAAACAACAAATCTACTATCGTAAAACTATCTACTATAGTAAAAACACCAATGGTACATTTAAAAATTCTCTGACTCATTATATCCATACTCATTTTTGGGTTACGGGAGCAAGTATCATCATCATTTGACGACCTTCTAATTGAGGATTAGCTTCGTTTTTCGCAAACTCTTTTACATCTTCTATAAGCCTATTTAATAATTTTACACCGATATCCTGACGAGACAGTTCTCTTCCGCGAAACTTCAAAGTGATTTTTACTTTATTCCCATCTTTTATGAATTTCATTATGCTATTTAGCTTTACTTGATAATCATGTTCACCAATAGCAGGAGTAAATTTCACTTCTTTTATTTCTATAACTTTTTGCTTTTTTTTCGCTTCAGCTTTCTTTTTTTGAAGTTCATACTTCAACTTTCCGTAATCTATTATCTTACAAACAGGCGGAACTGCATTCGGCGAAACCTCGACCAAATCAAGACCAACTTCATCTGCTTTTGCGAGTGCTGATCGTATGGCAACAACACCAACTGAATCACCATTTTGATCTATTAAACGAACTTGCTGAGCTGTAATTGCTCTGTTTACTCTATATTTTTCAGTAGAAAGACGATTATCTTCCAAAATCAACTCCCATTATAAAAACAACTTATGTCAGACTAGTGGCTTTTACGCAAAAATCAATCAATAATATGAATATTTTTATAAAGTGTTGTTATAAACGCACTATTTTATTACTGCATAGGGGGTTTTTCTGCTATCTTTATTAAAAAATTATTAAAAAATTTTATCGGTAAGGAGATTATAATAAGGAGATTAATAAAATGGGATTTTTCGAAAAAATCAAATCTGCACTACAAAAAACATCCGATAAAATATCTGTAACAATCACCGGAAAGAAAATAGATGAGAACTTACGGCAAGAAATAGAAGATGCTTTAATTTTAGCCGATGTCGGAGTAAAAAGTGCGACCGAATTGGCGCAAAAAGTTGCTGATAAGAAATTTCCAAAAGATGCAACAGATATCGATGCAAAAAAATATCTGGCAGATGAGATAGAAACGATATTAAAGCCATATGAATTTAATTTTTTCAATCAAGATCTAAAACCGAATCCATATATTATTTTGGTAATCGGAGTAAATGGTAACGGGAAAACAACAACGATCGCAAAAATCGCAAATTTATTGAAAGAATCCGGAAAGAATCCATTACTTGTCGCGGCAGATACTTTTAGAGCCGCTGCTGTCGAACAATTAAAATATTGGGCGAAAAAAATCAATGCGGATATTCTCTGCGGAAAAGAAAAAGCAGATCCTGCTGGACTTGTTTACAGCGCAATGGAATATGCAAAAACAAACGGAAATGATGTTGTATTGGTAGATACTGCCGGACGTATGCAAAATCGCAGTGATCTGCTTGATGAACTGGAAAAAATAAAAAGAGTAATGAAAAAAATCGATAATACGGCGCCGCATTCAACTATTCTTGTTTTAGACGGAATTACCGGACAAGCAGCACACAGTCAAGTCGAAACTTTTTTAAACAGAATAGGAATAGATGGAGTTATTATTACAAAACTTGATGGATCCGCAAAAGCCGGCTCGATCATATCTTTGACCGAAAAATATGGCATAAAGGTTTTTGCTATTGGTATCGGAGAAGCAATAGACGACTTACGACCTTTCAATGCTAATGAATATGCAAAGGCACTGATTGGAATATAAAAAAACTTAACACCAATATCTTTAACCGAGTGTTTTATTTAGCTCCCGAAATTTTTTAAAGTTATTACAAATGTAAAGTTCGTTTGAGGTTTTATATCTCCATGTCGGTATTTTGTTTGCTCAATCATCATATCAATACTTGTACATTCGTTTTGATATTCCATACCTATGTTTTGTTTGATTAACCTACGATCAACTTGTTTGTTTGTATCACTTTTTTCTGTTCCAAATACCAATCCGCCTTTCAACTTAACATTATTGCTAACTTGAAAATTCAAATCAAACATCGATCCTTTATATTCTTCATCACGATCTTCATCATTTGCATAAGAAAAAAACGGATTATACGCGGATTGTTTTCCTTTAAATACTAAAGCATCAGCATAAACTTTTTGATACGTTGCTTTTATACCGTAAAGAGATCTTGTCCATTCCTTTTTACGAGTAGAATAGCTTCCGTTAAAAACAAATGTTAACTCGTCAGTTAAAAATAAATCGAGAGAAGTAACTATATTCGAATTTTTTTGTTTTAATCCAGTTGCTTCTGACTTCTGTGCCACTTCTGTAATATCTGTAGTCCGTCCCAATGTAAAATAAGCTAAATTATGCCCGTCTTTTTTATACATGGATATTTTTGTACCATAACAAAATCTGCTTCCGTAATCGATATTGTACGGAGATATAGATTTCCCTCCTTCAAGAAAGTTTATGTCGTTTATTTCTGCAAACTGTTCTTCAAATACGTCTATATGTTTCTTATTACCAGCTGCAATTATGCCGACAATCGGAGTAAAAACAGTATCAACAAAATCAGAAGAAAACAAAAGAGGCCATTTCCATGCAAATGATATTTGAGGTGTTGCGTCAAAAAAAGAATCATATTCGGATTTAGTTTTTTCACTCACCTTTAAAGCTTTCAATGCTGTAAGTATTTTCAGATCAAATAAATGACCATACGGAGCGATAAATTCTTTACTCCAAGATATGTTGCTTGCGACTTTTTGAGCTTCTTTGCCACCTCGAAAGAACAAATTCATGAACATTGTATCAATGTCTAACGTACCATTAAATAAATCTGTCGAAAAATCTCTTTCCAATACCGGAAGTGCTTTCGGAGCTGCATCATTATATCTTGTTTGAAATATCGATGTTTTTACAAGATTATAGTTCCTACCATCAAAACCTTCTAATGATGCACTACTTTCTAAAACTCTGTCATTGTTATGTAAAAACGGAAATCTTTGAAGGTAATACATATCTGACGCCATATTAACTGAAGCTCCAAATCTCCATACGTCATCAAACTCATATTTAAAATTAGAAAAGATATGCCCTCTATAACCGGATTTAATAATTTTATCTACATGTTTTTTTTCTGCGCTATCGCTTATTTTCGCTTCTTTTGCGGATCTTACACCCGTAATACTGGCATCAATGGAAAATTCGCCATTCTGAAATCTGGATCCGTAATATAACCAAGCAACACTTCCAAGTCGTTGTGTAATAATTGGTTTCAAAATCAATTCTTGTTGTTCTGATATATTCAAAAAATACTGAGGAAGTAAACTAAAACCGCCTTTGCTCGACATGGAAAACTTAGGAGCTAAAAAACCTGTTTTCTTCTTAATCTTTGGACTCGGAACAGACAAATACGGCCAATAAAGAACACCAGTTCCAAGTAATTCCACAGTTAAATTTTCGTAGTCGATTGTATCTTCCAGATCTAAATACACATGAGATGCTTTCGCTTGCCAAGTTAATTCATCAAATGCTAAACATTCATAACATGGTGTATAAACAGCATTTTCGAGTTCAAAATTTCCTTTTTTCAATATACAAGTTTTTGCAGCTAATCTGGAACGATCCTGCATAATTACTTTTACATCTCTACCTTCTCCGCTATCAAAATTTTTTCTAACCATTAGAGAAGTAAAGAAATAAACATTCTGCTGTTCATCTTTTAAAATTACTTTTCCGGTTGCTATTACGGTTTCGTTTTTTTGATTATAGACTACCTTGTCAGCAACAATTATCCTTCCACCGTACATAATTATAACATTTCCTGTACAAGTAATGTCATCTCCGATATAAGTAGTTTCGTTGGAATTTATAAAATAGATATCATCGCAAACACAAATTTGCGCAAACAAACAGAAAAGAAAGCATAAAAAGGTCGCAATATATTTTAAGTTCATAAACTCACACTTCTTTCCATACCAAAACGCTTATAGTAATAAAAACAGCAGTCATAACCACAGCCCAAGCAGCTAATGTCATATCCAAAACATTTGTACGAGCAAGAGAATCAACCATATTATTAACAAATCTAAGTACCATAGCAATTACAATTACTTGAACAGCGATACTTGTTCTTGTTTTATAGCGATTTATAGGAAAACAAATTGCAGCAGCTATTAGAGCAAACAGAACAAAATACATACAGTTAGCAAGTAATTTATGTAATTCGAAAGCATATAACTGCAAACTTACCTGATCTTTTTTTTGTATGTTATATACTTTACAAAGCGAATATATATTGTGTTTTTTCGGAGCCTTTGTAAGCAATTTTATTAAATCACTCGATATTCGATTAAAAATAACCATATTATCAGCATTGCGAATTTTATTTGAATTACAATCGACTATAGTTATATCGTGTAAATTCCATTTGTTTTTGTTTATCTCCGCTGATTTTGCAAAAAGTCTTTCGTTTTCACGAGTATTAAAAAGGTACATTCCGTTTACACGATTTTTTATAATATTTTTTAAGAAAATAAGCTGATTATCTCTAACATAATCTATCCAAATATTTTCATTGGCATCACGAATTTGTGATTTAGCCAATTTATTGTAGATATCTTCCGTATAATTTCCCACCGGATGAAGAACAAGCAACCAAACGGAAGCCATAAAAACCGCAAATGATATAAAAGGACGCAAAATTTGCTGCGGTGATCTTCCTATCGATTTTAAAATAGTCATCTGATTTGAAGAACAAAGATGCCATAAACTAAATGTTGCAGTAATGAAGTAAACATAATGCAAAATTTCGCAGAATGTATTTGGGGTTCGTAGAAAAGATAATTTAACTGCGAAAAGTACTTGTTCAAAATCAGAAATAGGAAATTTTCGCGTTACTTCAGCAAAATCAAAAAGTAATATCAATGAAAACATAAAAAACGACACGAACAGCATGGCTTTCAGCTGCATTTTAAATATGTATTTGAATAACATTGTTTTCATATTTATTTATTCCTCCAAAATATAAGAAGAGGAATTACAAGCATTGGAATTAACGTCATAGCGTAATTGATATTTATAAATACAAAATCCCTTGCTGCTGCGTTAGTAACCCAAAAATAAGTTCCCTGAAAGATAACAATCAAAGTAATCAGAATAAAAATTCGAAAATATCTTCGTCCTCTTTTGTAAGGCGCCATTAATACCATCAGAAAACTTAGCAGCGAAAAAATAAATGCCAAAATAGGGGACGTTATTTTCTGATGAAAAAGGGCGACTTGTGTCATATTTATTGCGTCATTTCCCGTATCATTTGCTAAAAGTTCCCTCATAAACTTTTCGTTTGGTTGTGCTGATTTCTTTTCAACATTTAAAATCTCTCTAAGATCATATTGATAATTCTTAAATCGAGTTATGGAATTTTTTTTCGTAATATCATCTATTTCTATACGTTCTCCGTTTTCCAAAAATAATGTATTATTTTTTATGGATCCGCTTTTCGCATAGTAACTGTATGATTTTTTCGGATCTCTAAGATCTAAAATAAACAAGCTACGAAATGAAAAATTTCCGACGTATTCTTGAGCATAAACAGAGAATCCATTTATTGAAAAAATGGATCCTGCAGATTCAGGTGGTTCAATATTGTTTTTTATCTCAAACTCAATTCGTCTGAATGATTTCCATGCGTTTGGAGATATATATGCATTACTGATATATAAATAAGCCGTGATGAGCGTTGCAAGTAATAAAAGAGGATTTAATAACTTTGTAGGCGAAATTCCGGCAGATTGCATAGCAATAAGCTGATTAGATTGTACAAATCTGTAAAATACAAATGCAGAAGAAACAGCAAAAGATATAGGCAGGATCACAGCTATTATATCTACGCATAAATAAGAAGAAAATTTGAAGAATTTCGCCAAACTCATATTATATTGGCTTAACATATCCAGATATCTGGAAGATTGAACTATCCAAGCGCACAAAGTAAGAGCGATTGTCGAGTAAGTTGTTGTCCTTAGTATCTTAAAAAAAATTACTCTGGTCAGTCTTCTCACAAAAATCTTCCTAATATATCTAAATATATCAAAATATAAAAAATATAAATAAATGACACAAAAAAATCTAATGCAGTATATATTCCATTTAGTTTGATTTCTATTTCTTTTCATAGTATTTTTGTCATAGATCTTTTTTAGAAATCTTAATTGGAGATTTTTCTTTGAAATTTTTGCCTTTTTTCAGTTCTGCTTTTTTATCATTAAGTTTTGTTATATCAGCAGTTGATGGTGCTGTATCTTCTTCAAATTCTTCAAATGTTGCGAAAGAATATACAGGGATAATATCTAGGGTAAATGACGCTATAATCACAAATGAAGATTTAAAAGAAGCCGTTCGACTGATGGAATTGTTAATGATGACTCAACCGGAGACTTCTCAAAGACAAAAATTCATAGAAGAAGTTTTAAAAGAAAAAATTAATGAGCAAATAAAAAATCAATATCTCGAAAAAATCGCGTCCATGCAAAAAATAAAATGGTTTTCAAAAAAAGAAATAGACGCGACATTCGATGATGTTGCAAAAAGATATAAAATGGATGCAAAAGCATTTGAGAAGTTTCTCGCAAATAAAAATATCAAAAAAAGTACTGTAATAAAAAAAATCGAAACAGATGTAGCTTGGGTCGCTTATATAAATGCCCGTTACAGAAAAGACGTAAATATATCAGATACGGAAGCAAAAAAAGCCGTGATTGAAATAGAAGAAAAAATGACGCAAGAATCTTTTTTCGTCTGCAGAATGTTTTTCCCTGTTGATAATAAGTCAGATGATAAGTCGGTTTTATCTCACGCAAATAATATCTTGCAAATGTTAAAACGTGGTGCAGATTTTTCCAGTATCGCACGGCAATTTTCTAAAAGCGGAGATGCGAAAAATGGCGGAATGTTAGGCTGGATTTTCGATGGTCAATTATCTGATGCCGAAATGAAAGCATTAAGAGAAATGTCTGTAGGTTCATATAAGATAGTAAGAAATGATCGCGGATATGCTTTGCTTTTGTTAAGGGATAAAAAAGCGGCAGGACCAAGAACATACAGTGATATTAAATTTAAGCAAGTTATTTATCCTTTTGAAAAACGTCCGGATACGGAAGGTATGAAACATTTGCTGGAATTTATCTCTGATATGCAAAAGTCATCAAAAAACTGCCATGAATTTATGAAAAAAGCACAAGAATCCGGTGTTATGGGTGTTTCTGATGAAGTCGCGGGAACGTTAGAAAATATGATTCCGGAATATAGATCAGTTATAGCGAGTATTCGTATCGGAGGAATGAGTGAGCCTATTATCACAGACAATGGTGTTATTGTCGTATGTTTACTGAGTAAAGACACAAAAGTTCTGCCTATTCCAACCGCAGATGAAATAAGACAGCGAAAAATAAATGAACGTCTGAGTGCTCTTTCGGAAAGAGAATTACGTAATTTGATTAAAAAAGCATCAATAGTTGTTAAAGGAAATTATTCTCTCGGAGCAGATTATTCAACAGCGAAAAAATAAAAAAAAGTAATGTCAGATCTTTCTGCAAAAGAAATTTTTAAAGAGTTTTACAGAAGAACATCCAAAAAATTTGGGCAGAATTTTTTATTTAACGAAAGTATAAACAAAAAAATAGTATCAGCAGCAGGAAAATTAGATGAAAAAATTGTCGCGGAAATAGGTCCCGGTCCCGGAGGATTAACATTAGAAATATTAAAGCAAAACATCAAAAAATTATACATATTAGAATACGACAAACATTGGATAAGTGTTTGGAATGAGCTTAAAGCCAATTTCAGCGATAAATTGGAAGCTTTAGAAATTATCGATTGTGATGCTCTTAAATTTGATATGTCGACTATTAAACCGCAAGTAATAATTTCAAATCTTCCATACAATATTTCGACGCAGTTACTTTTTAAATGGCTACCTGATTTCGATATGTATGAAAAACTTATCTTAATGTTTCAAAAGGAAGTCGCCGAACGGATATATGCAAATCGCGGAACAAAAGCATATGGAAAATTATCTGTACTGGCACAATGGAAATCGCAAGTAAAAAAGAAATTCGATCTAGAACCGGGAAGCTTTATACCGCCTCCAAAAGTAAAATCTACAGTTGTTGAATTTGTTCCATATTCCTCTAAAGAAAAAATCGAAATCGACTTTCAAAAGTTTTCTATGTTTCTGACTGACATATTCGCACACAGAAGAAAGATAGTGATAAAACCAATGCAAAAGTACTTCCGAAATCCTGCAAATATACTTGAAAAATTTTGTTATAGCGAAACAATAAGAGCCGAAGATATTTCAGTTGAAGACTATCTGAAGATATTTAGTCTGCTTAAGTAGCGTTTTCATGTATTTATAAGATTTAAGGAAATCGAAAATAATTATTTGAAGAACTTAACTTCTGAAACCTGAAAATTTTCAAAAAGTAACTTTCCAAACAACTCTATTGATTTTTTACTTCATTCAAACATACTATAATTAGTAATATAGTTAGTGTAACCGCATATTTGTTAATATAATTACATATTTAGGAGTTATTGTGCTATGAGAATCCTTCAATAAATTGCCAACTTGATGGCAGATAAACAAATCAAGCCATTTTTCAGTAAATTTTGAAGGATAACATCATAATGTATAACTCAATAAAGATAAGTAATTTCAGTTTATCGTTTCCGAATAAAGTTTGTTTCGAGAATTTCTCAGCAAATATTGCATTTGGTGACCACATAGCAATTACAGGACGAAATGGAAGCGGTAAATCTTCGCTTTTAAAAATGATTTATGAAAATAATCGAAATCTTTCAATCGCATATATTCCGCAAATTATTGAAGACTTTTCCTTTTGCAGCGGAGGAGAACGTTTTAACAAAAGTTTATCTGCTGTATTTTCGAAAAATCCGTCGATTTTATTACTAGATGAACCAACAAACCATCTTGATCTAGAAAATCGAAAAAATCTTATGCGAATGTTGGCATCATTCTACGGAACATTGCTAATAGTTACTCATGATGAAGAGTTATTGCAGCATTGTATAGATATTCTATGGCATATAGATAACGGAAAAATTACGATATTTCGCGGAAAATACTGCGACTATATAAACGACCATTTTTTGCAACACAAACATATAACGCATCAAATGGATTTATTGGAGCAAGAGAAAAAATCCATGCACGATAAACTAATGAAGGAGCAAAAACGCAATTCAAAAAGCAAATTTTCCGGTGAAAAGAAAATAGCGAACAAAAAATGGATGAAATCAACGGCAGATATAAAAGCAATGAAAGCGGAAAAATCTCAGGGAAAGCATTTGCGAAATATCGGAGAGAAGAAGAAAAAATTGTCAGAACAATTGAAAGAAATCCAACTACCTGAAGAAATAGTTCCCAAATTTTATCTGCCTTTTCAAAAAATATCTGATCAAAGAACTATTGTTTCAATAAATGACGGAGCTATTGGATATTCAAACAATATTTTTGTGAGAAATATCAATTTGTCGGTTATGTCACATGAACGTGTCGCAATTATTGGTCGCAACGGAAGCGGAAAAACAACCTTAATCAAAGCGATTATGCGAAATGAAGATATAACCAGACATGGAGATTGGTATACTCCACAAATAAATGATATCGGTTATTTGGATCAACATTACAGCACACTCAATCCGGAAAAAATGGCGGTTGAGATTATCCATGACACAAACCCGGCATGGACTACAGCAGAAATCAGAAAACATTTGAACGACTTTTTATTCAGAAAAAATGAAGAAGTTTTTAATAAAATATGCAATTTATCAGGAGGCGAAAAAGCGCGATTATCTCTTGCACAGATTGCAGCGAAAGTTCCAAAATTACTGATACTAGACGAGATAACCAATAACCTGGATATAGAAACAAAAAATCACGTCATACAAATTTTGCGAGAGTATCCTGCTGC
>CAJOEB010000015.1 GCA_905233775.1 uncultured Alphaproteobacteria bacterium
GTAATTTCAGATAGGATTGATAAGAAAAATTTGTATCAAAACCATGTTTCCGTAAAAATGTTTCGTTATTATTGGCGGTATATGGTTTTTGAAACAAAATGATGCACATAACATTATGTATTTGCAAAATTTGTATTTTAGTGTATAGTTTATAGTTGTAAAAATAAGAAACTATAAACATGTATTTTCTTTATAAAAGATTACACGATAACAAAATCGATTTTAATGATAAAAATTTGATTATGTCGATTTTTAAGTGGTTACGTACAGAGCTTGCATATACTTCGAACAGCATAGAAGGAAACACGCTGACTCGTGAAGAGACAGCCCTAACAGTGGAAGAAGGAATAACGTCGGGTTCTAAGCCGCTTAAAGACTATGTTGAGGCAAAAAATCACGCAGAAGCATTTGATTATATTACTTCCTTGATTGATGTTGATAAAATCAGTTATGAACATGTCATTCTAAAGATTCATTCCATCATTTTAAACGGTATTGACGATTTTAATAAAGGTTGCTACCGAAATGTTCGGGTACGAATTTCTGGTTCAGATGCGATTTTGCCGAATCCTGTAAAAGTGCCGTATTTAATGGAAGCATTTGCGCAAAAGCTGGATTCTCGCAAAGATGATGTTCTGAAAGCGTTGGAAGCACATTATAAGTTGGTAGAAATACATCCATTTATTGATGGAAACGGTCGTACCGCTCGTCTTTTGATGAATCTGATTTTACTTCGCGCAAAGATGTTGCCCTTAATCATTGCGCCAAGAGAGCGTAAGCGATACATCAGTGCTATAAATCGTCGGAATACGCAAGGAGAATTTTTACGTTACTATAGTTACATGCTGGGATTGCTGGGTAAGTCGCAGGATATGTATCGAAAAATGTTCATAAACAACGTTGAGAAAAATCAGAAAGAATTGATGACGATATCTGAATTTGCAAAAAGCTGTGGCGTGTCGATTTCCACGGTTAGATACTATTTACGAGCACAGAAGTTATCACCGATATCGTATACAAATGCCGGATATATGCTGTTTAGTGAAGAGCAAGGAAGAATTTTTGGAGATAAAACATGCTGATAGGTTATGCGCGAGTTTCGACTTTGGATCAGAATCCGCAGTTTCAAATTGAGGAATTGAGAAGGGCAGGGTGCGAGAAAATTTTTGTCGAAAAGCGATCGGGAGCGAAAGAGAATCGTCCACAGCTTCAAGAGGCGTTAGACTATATGCGCGAAGGTGACACGCTTGTGGTGTGGAAATTATCTCGTCTGGCGCGCTCGCTTACGCAAGTAATGACAACAGTGAAGCGATTAGAGGAGCGGGGCATCAATTTGCGTGCGCTTACGCAGAAAATCGACACGACAACGCCTGAAGGACGGTTGTTTTTCCATATAAATGCAGCGTTTGATCAGTTTCAGCGAGAAATCATCGTCGAGAACACGCGCGCAGGATTAAAATCAGCTCGTGAACACGGTCGTATCGGTGGACGTCCGAAAATCATGACGGAAGATCGCCTGAAACAAATACGTGCGATGATCAAAGATACGGCGGCATATCCGTTCGTATCAGATGTCATTCGTGCTGCAAAAATTGGCCGCAGAACGTTCTATCGGTATTTTTCTGCAGAGGAGGTAAGGAGGATGAGAAATGCTTTTTTAAATCAAAAAGAAATTTCATTAACAAGTTTATGAAGGTTTATAAACAGAAGGTTCTATGAAAATGGGATTTTGTGAATTTTCTTTATGAAAATAATACCATATTCTATATATATGGATAATATTTAAATCTAGTCATAAGTACTATGAATATTCGATATAAATGATGCAAAGAATAGATGTTCTAAATTAAAAAATTAATTCTTGTAGAGTACTTTTTATCTGTAGCAAACTTTCTTTAAGTTTTTGAGGCTGAATCATTTTTCTTTTAATATAGTTGAGATATATAATAAATAAAGCATCGTATGCTTTATCATATACTAGTGCGCGGACAGCTTTTCTTGTGTTATTTAATTTATTATCAAAGAATATATTTGAAATTTTATCCAGTTCTTTACCTCCAATTAATTCTAATTCACTTATTACGCTTTTTATTTCTTCTTTCACTAGTTCTGGTATTTCATCATTGTTATATTCAGGAAAAAGGCATAATGAGTTGAAAAAAGCTATATCTTTCGTATAAGCAGATTCAGGATAGATATCTGTTGTTGAGATTGAATCAGATAATTCTAAAGGTGATCTTTCAGTAAATCTGTAAAATTCAGCAGGATTTATTGCTATTTCTTTTTTATTTCTTTCTTTTTTTAGAAGTTCTATTCCTTCTGAAGAAATATGAATATGATAATAATCAGCGATGTTTTTCAACTTACCAGTAAGTAATAATCTGTATATAGACGGTGCTACAAATATGTCTTCATATTCATCTTTTTGAAGCCAGTGACCTGGATCTTCAGAGCATATTAAATTATATGGACTTTTCGTTTCAAAAAACCACATTTGTTCACAATTTCGATTGCTACCATGATGAGGTAAAAATGAAAAAGATATTCCTTTTAGAAATTTATTTACTTCATCCTCTTGTGTTGCCAATAATCTTGTTAACAAATGACCACTAGCATCACCAGTAAATAGTAAACTATATTTTGAATGTGTTATTTTTATAGGAACGTTATGATCATGATCGTCATCACCTGGTACAATATTTGATATAAGTGCTTCTACTGTGCATCCAGGAAGAGAATCTTTTAACCAGGAGAGAATAGGTTCTCTGGAAGAGTTCGTATTTTTATAAATTTTACAAGGGAAAACTGTAATTCTATCATTTGGAGCAATCATCAATATATCAGGAACAACTTTCGTTAGGACTCCGAATTTAGTGCCATAAAAAAAGAGAGTATCGATTAAGTTATAATGATCTTGATGGGAATGAGTTATAAAAATCTTAATTGCAATTGCATCATTTATTATATTAAAAATCTCGTTCCTATTTTCTATTTTTTGAAATTCAATTGGTTTACTGGCACCACAATCTACTATTAAAATTTTATTTTCAGCTTTAAGTATGGAAAAATTCGCATCTCCTGTTCTAAAGGCATAACAATCTAAAGCTTCACAATAGAAACCAATGGTGAAAATAAAAGATATAATAAATTTTGAAAAAAACCTCATAAATCAAAACCGTTTTTTTGTAAGATAGGAGCCCACATATGAAGAATTTTTTCAGATTCTTCTTTAAAACCATTTTTCTCGTTATGTAATAATTGAATAGCTGCTAATATAATCCCATCATTGTAATCTCTTTTTAATTCACGACATGCTTCCAATGGATCTTCTGGATTTAAACAATTACATTGTGAACGTAATAAAGAGTATCCTATATGGTAGTTCGATATTTTGTGAATACCTAATGTAGTAGATAGTAATTGAAGTATGCTTGTGAAACAATCGGAAGCTACTGTAGGTTGACAATCGGAAAAAGCTTCTTTTGCAACCCATAATATAGCAATCTTTTCATATGAAGATAGATCATGAGTAACGCAAAGTTCTTTAATTTTTGAATTTACTAAATTATCTATATTTTCAATATGAGGATCGCTTATAGAAGCATTTCGAAGTATCATTGGATCATCTAAGGATCTCCAATTTGAAGCACTGCAATTCATTGAAAAAATTCCATTTGTAAAACAAAAAATCATAAGAATTATTCTATACATAATTAAACCCCATTATCTACTATAGATAGTATTATATCACGTTTTTTTTAACTCTTGTAGATATGTCATTTTATTGATGATAATAGGAAAGAGTGAAAAAATATTAATCTTGATAAAGATTATCATTTCTTTTTTCTGCTTGCCTGAGCACGAGCGGATTATTCGCTCACTTTTAACATAAGCTGGAACTACGTCAAGTATCTGCCCGCTCCATTCGCGCCTGTAGGCGCTCCCGTGTTGATACTGGACTACGTTTCTGCGCTTCTGTTTTTGCTCGCTCGTTCCGCTTCGCACTCAGTTGCGGAAAAAAATGTTGTTTTTGAGCGGTTGGCAAATAGGTGTAGTTATGAATAAGTATTCAGATAGTATTGCAGATATGTTTATAAAGGCTATGGAAGAAAGGACAGCACCATGGCAAAGACCATGAGAGAGCAGTCCTTTTTCATTGATTAACGGAGTGACAGGGCATGAATATAGCGGAATGAATGTTATTTTGTTGTCAATGAATCCTTATAACGACCCACGTTATTGTACATTTAAACAAGCGAACGAAGCAGGATATAAAATTAGAAAGGGTAGTAAAGGACATCTGATTAAATATTGCTGTTTTTTAACAACAGATGATGAGGAAACAGGAGAAGGAAACGAAGAAAAGAAAGAAATATTTATGTAGAAACATTTTTATGTATTTAATTTTGAACAAATGGAAGGAGTGCCAGAATTAGATATTAAAGAAACAGATAAAGAATTTAATCCGATTTCGAAATGTGAAGAAGTCATTCAAAATTTTGGTCTGAGAATTGAAGAAAGTATTACTAGCAACAGGGCTTTTTATGGTGTAAATGAAGATAAAATTTTTGTGTCTAATCGAGAGCGTTTTATAGATGAGCTTTAATTTTATCATACAGTTTTTCATGAAATGGCTCATGAAACAGAGGCAGCAAAAAGATTGAACCGAGAGTTTTGTTCTTTTTCATCCAAAACTTATGCTTTTGAAGAGCTTATTGCAGAAATTACAAGTTTTTTGGTTGGTCGTGCTCTTGGTTGCGGAAGTACTCCAAAAAAAGAAAGTGTAAATTATGTGGCGAGTTGGATAGAATTTGTGAAAAAAGATAGCAATGTTCTTTTTAAAGCCTGTAAATTGACGGAAGAAGCTTGTAAGTGGATTTTAAATCTAACAGAACGAAAATAATAAGGCAGACAGAAGCAGAGAAAAATCTCTGCTTCTGTCTCATAAAAACGCTTGACAAAAGTTTAAAACTGTATTACATTTGTAATACGATAAGAAGATAAAAAGGTTAAAATGTTTTCAATTAGATTAGATAAAAATATTGAACAATCACTCAATGATATTGCTGAAGTAACGCACGAGACTAGATCTGCAATGATTAGAGAGGCTATTTTGCAATATATTGAAGATAAGTTGGATTATATTTCAGCAGTTCAAGCGTTAAATAACGCAAAAGATCAAAAAACAATACCTCTTGAAGATATTTTAGCTGAGTTTGAAGATGAGCTATAGAATAGAATTTATTGAAGAAGCCTTGAAAAGCCTGAGAAAGACGGATTCAAAAGGTCGTAAACAGATTTTAAAATATTTATCTCAAGTATTGGTTCGTGTTGATGATCTGCGATTACTAGGAAAGGCATTAACGGGGAATTATAGTGGATTATGGCGTTATAGAACGGGGCATTTTAGAATAATCTGTAAAATTAACGATGAAAAACTTGTAATATTAGTTGTGAAGGTTGCTCTTCGAAAAGAAATCTATAGGGATTAGATTTTTATTTTTTTCTTAGCAAGTAGAGTATCTCCAAGAGTTTTGAGGGTATGTTTTTCGTTTTCCGAAAGTTTTCCCGGAAAAAATTCCGCATATTTTGTTAAAATTCCGAGAAATAAGGCGGCTTTTAATTGATGTTCACCTTGTAAATTGTCTCCGAGCTCGATCTCACAAAGCGAGGGTAGGGGAGTCAATTCCAGCAGGCCTCCCATTTGGATTAAAGTTCGAGTCATTATTTTTCGGTTGCGATTATTTTGTTTTTTTTCAGCGAATTGCAACGCAACTTTTTCAGAGCGTAAACGATTTAGTTCAATTTCGATGTCTGAGAATTTTCTAGAAAGTCTACTCATCACAATTTCAGGAGATTTTCTTTTATAGATTCATAAAAATTTTTATCTATATATTGATATTCAGTGAAATGCACGATAAATGGAATATCAGACTTATCAATTTCTTCTTTGATGATTTCCAGTGTTTCTGCAGAAATATTGCCTTTAATTAACACATCCAAATCGGAATTTTTCTGAAAAGTTCCTTTAATTCGTGAGCCGTAAGCGTAGAATTCTACTTGTTGATTCGTGTATTTTTGTAAGATTGTGCTGATTATTTGAAAATATGGTTCTTGTTGAAATTTATCGTCTAATTTTTGCATTAAAAATCGACAATCTTTGATGAAGCTTGGAATTAATTTAAGCAGATCGCGCGATTTTTCGATATTGTACTCGTGAACAGTATTGTTTCTTTGCTGATAATAATTTTTCCAAACATTCCACGATCGAATAAAGCCGTAACTGTCCATTAGCCGAAAAATATTATTAACAGTTAGATCGCTTTCATCCTTTGCATACTCATTTTTCAGAATTTTGCGCATTAATTTTATCGCTGTTTCAAGAGTATATTCGAAACGCTTAATACAAGAATCGGCGAAAATACTTTTGAACTCGAGATTTTTGTTTTTGCTATATTTCTCTTGTGCATCTTCGAGAGTTGTCAGCGATTCTTTTAAAGAATTTATGTTCATAATTATTTTATCCCATCAATTAAAGCTTTAATTTTTTTTCAACAACGTGTTTTTATCAAGATTAAATGCTTTTTTCTTTAGCAGAAGTTTCGCGATATCTTTTGATATGTTTTCGATATATTCATATTCTAATTGTTTTTGTTCTCTTTGCAATTCAGCGATTTTTTCGTTTATCTGCGTGATTTTTTCAGAGTTTTTCATTTTTTTTTAATCCTCCAAATAATTTATGCACTTTCCAGCTAGAAAACGAATGATGTTATTTGCATTACAAGTATCGTAAAAATCAATCATCAATGTGTTAAATTCCAAAATATCAGTCGATTTGATGTTGAAAATTCCGATGCCTTCGTTAATTAAAATTCCGTTTGCGATTATTCGGAAAGTTCGTTTATTTCCATCCCAATAAAATTGATTTAGACTACCCCAGAGAAAGAGTCGTATAGCTTGTTCAACTGGTGTAAAACTATCAATAATAGTATGGATTTCGTTTTCAAAAATGCCTTCAAGGTCATTATATTGTGGTGCGTTATAGCTTTTTGTTCCAGCTATTTGTACAGAACCATTGCGAAATTTCCCGGCATATAAAGCTTCATTTTTAGCAATAGCATCATTGATTTTATTGAAGATTTTAGCAGATAGTACGAATTTCTCGTTTTTAATCAGTTCTAAAAGAATCATCCATGCATTTTTAATATTCAGAACTTGCTCAACATCATTGATTTTGTGTCCTCCAATCGTAATGCCATCCAACAGAGTTTTTACTTCAGGAAAAGTAAGCGGATTATTTTCAAGATTTGCAGTGTCAAAAACGTATTCGGGTAACATTTTGTATGCAAGCATTATAGCTTTTTTTTTATTACAAACTTTTACATTATTTCCAATTTTGTAATCATATTCGAACAGCATATAATTCTCATTTTTATAAAGATAAATGTATCACAAAAGGAAGAAATAATCAAATAAACAACCAAAGTATAGAGACTAAAAAAAAGGGACATCCACAATTACGCGCTAATACCAAAATGAGCAAGTGTGCACTTATGCATCATCAAAGATTTGATGGTAAAAAATTGCCTACAGCGTTTGGTTTGCTTTGAATAATTAGGCAAAAAAATCGGAGAAGAAGTTAGTTGATAAATTTTGACAAACATAAGGTTTATAAAAGGAGAATTGCGAGCTTAGGGTCGATATCGTGCATTAATGATAGGGAATTTGCAATTGGCGATCGGTTAATTCTTATGGAAAATAACAAAAATAAAATTCTAAAAGAACCGCAGAGAAATTTCCTCTGCGGCTATGTATGCCAAGAACTTATCTGTTATAGTAATTATTGATACTAAATTGGTGTTAATTCTTCTATTACTTTGGTTCCTGTTAAGTCGTTATAAGTCTTTACAAAAGTATATCCCCGTAGATTAATAGCCTCAAAAGCTTCCCAATATATACTTTCGTTTCTATTGAATGTCCGTAGTACAGCTTCATTGATTTGTAAGAATGCTTTCAAAGATATATCTCTGTTTATCTTTGCTAGCACATCTATTCCTCTCATTCCTTTTGTCTCTTCCGATTTTATATGTGTACTACCATAAGCTATTATTTCTGCAAAGTCTTGTTTGTGAATGTTATGCATTATAACATCGAAAAGATGTTTACGGTTCTCTAGATAAATAGGATGCAATTCTTCATTTAATTTCGCATCAGGTAAGAAAATCGGACGAGGTAACGCTGTTATTCTTGAGCTATTTAAATTAACTCTACTAAACGGAATAAAGTTTAAGCAAAAAATATCTCCAAAACCAAAGAGTATTAAAATGCAAAAAATTATCTTTTTCATGATAAACCTCCTCTAAAATTATTAATTTTTGCATTATTACTAAACTAAAAATAGAGAATACAAACAATAATAAAAAAACTATTAGTTGGTAATTAAAAAATAATTAAAATATAACAAAGCGTAGTAAGAAAAGACTTCTTTATACATGAAGAAGTATTATCATGTTGTTGCTTCAAATAAAACATAGTCAGACCTGGTTTTAACCTGAAATTGTTCAAATCTGATTGATTAGTGTCTTAATTTTTTACAGCCGATAATTTAGAGACATTAATTTTCTTTCTTCAGTATTTGAAATAGTTTCTATAGAGAATACGCTTTAATTTGTTTATAAACCTAAATATTGCTATTTCCATATACGAATGAAAGAAAAAACTTTAAGATGATATAAACTATGTTCCAAATAAAGTATAAAATCTTCTGTAATTTTTTTTAAATCAACTATAACTAACGATAAAATAAACTACTCATAAATATCTTAATAAAATTTTTCATCATAACCTCATTTAATACTCTCATTTTTATAATTCTCTATCTCACATTAATTCCTGTGATTTTAGGAAATTGCTTTGATGCTATTTTGATTGCTTCTGTGAAGTTATTTAGGATATAATCGCGCTTAAAAGTTGAACTCGCCTTAATGATCAGTACATTATCGTACGTAGTTTCATATATTGCATCAGTGAACCATGCGTTAAATATTGGCTCTCCTATTCTATTCCTTAACATCATCAGGAAATCTTTAACGATACTAGAAACTGGCATATCTTCAATTACCATTTCCAATTGTACCGCCTTAACATTTTCTGATGTTATTTGAGTTCCCCAATTTTCACGTAACGCAACTTTATAAAAAGCCGCAACGTTATTTATTACTTTTCCGCTAGAAATCTGCTTTTTTGTATATTCCATAGCAAAATCAACGCGTTCACGTCCATAATCAGCAAGATCATTTTTTATTTGTTCCCTGGAAACACCTAAAAGTTCAGCTTTTTTTTCGTATTCACTGGTAGAAATCTGTTCACGACGTGTAATAACAAAACGCAACGCCCGAACCGTTCTCTGCTCCTTTTGAAACTCCAGAAAAACGTTAATTTCCGATTTTTGATTAATCTCATCTATTGAAGATTTCAGAAGTCTGTGTAAAGTGTTAAAAGAATTATATGTTGAGCTATTTTGTAATCCTAAAATTTTTCGTATATCATCTAAAGAAATCCATTTTGTAACCATTTGACGCTTTCCTATAGCGCTCAGTTCACACATAATATATTCCCATAACACAATGGAATGCTTATTTTTGATTTTTTGCTGCACCATTAAATCTAATTTGGCGTAAATATTAGGATTGTATAGCGCTTGTCTTAGTGCAGAACTATAAGAATAAAAAACTGTACCGTTTTCAATTTTTGCGCTTGCAAGAAGCGTGCTGATACTCCACGAACGTTTCTTATCACGCTTGAAAATGTTCCATTCTAATTGTGTTGTATTCAGAATTATAAGATCGTTTTTCAAACTTTCAGTAGAATTACTTGATATTCTCCAACCCAATTGATGTAAGAGCTCTCGAACTTGAATCGTGTGCTGCTCATGGCTTATAAGAGTAGAATAAGCATTTTTTAGAAGAATATTAGCGATTTTTCTTTGATTAAGCGTAAGAACATTACTTATATGTACTGCTGCGGTATGTTTAACAAGAATTTGGTTGCCATTGTTACCGTCCATTTCTTTAAAACCTTTCAAAAGATAGTGTTATACTAACATAATTCAACAAATTGCATCAATTAGATATGTTATAGATAAGAAAAAAACCATAGCAGGATATTATATAATATAATATCATATAATATAATATAGTATTATACGTTTTTATCGATCTTCTACTTTCCAGACTATTAAAAAATATGATAATTATTCTGAATAATAGAATTTCATTTATTTCTCTCCTCTATTCCCTTTTAATTCCTTCAAAAATTCATTCAGCGTAATTACAGATGTTTCATTGCAATAAAAATTCCTGTCTCCTTGATATATAACTGCACACTTATCATTGTCAGTTCTAAAGTAATTAATATTTTTCAAAAACTCCTTAGAGAAAGTTGCTCCGGATTTGACTTCATACAGTAAACGTCTCCCATTACTTAATGGAATAAGACAATCTATTTCATGCCCACGTGAATCTCGTAAAAAATATATATTTTCTTTTTCTCCATTATTTAATTGACATTTCAAGATTTCATTAATTACGAAATTTTCAAAAATATTTCCATATGCATAATGTTGTTTCAGTTCTTTTTCATCTCTTATCCCCAATAAATAACAAAGTAATCCAGTATCGTAGAAATATATTTTCGGAGATTTCACCATTTGCTTGTTGATATTCAATGAAAATGGATACAGAAGATACATTACATAACTTGCTTCCAATATTGATACCCACGATTTTAGGGTATTTATGCTCATACCTGTATCATTACTGAGAGAAGAAAAGTTAACGACCTGCCCTACTCTTCCCGCACATAGGAACAACAAATTCTTAAAATTACGTAATGAAGATATATTTTTTAAGCTCCTTACATCACGTTCTACATATGTTTGCAAATACCCTGGGAAAAAATCAGATACATTTATTTGATTTTTATATATTCTCGGATATCCACCTTTAAAAATCACTTCAGAAACTTCATTATCGTATTCTTGTCTTATTTCAGCATACGAAAAAGGTAACAATCTTAAAATCCCTACACGACCAGCCAAAGTCTGCGATATTTTTTCATTTAAAAGAAAATTTTGCGATCCCGTAAGAAGATATTGGCCTGGAACCTCTCTTTGATCAGCATAAATTTGAATATAAGAAAAAATTTCCGGCATATTTTGAGCTTCATCGATAATAAGCCCTTCGTTATATTGTTTTAAAAAACCATGCGGATCTGTTTTTACTGCTTCTACTAATGAAATATCCTCAAAATTAAAGTATGGAAGACTCGAAAAAGTCGTTTTTGCAAGAGTTGTCTTACCTGACTGCCTTGGTCCGGTAAGATACACAATAGGAAACTTACGAAAAAGATCAGTAAGTTTTTCAGCCGAAATACGTTTCATTGTATATCCCAAAGAAGTTTGAATAAGAACACTTTACAACAAATCTACATAAATTTAAACTTGAATTGCAAATTTATGCATTTTTTTATATTAAAAAACGAATTATTTTCAGCTACAAAATATACACTTTTCTACAAAATATACACTTTTCAGCTACAAAATATACACTTTTCAGCTACAAAATATACACTTTTCAGCTACAAAATATACACTTTTCAGCTACAAAATATCTACAAAATATACACTTTTCGAAACACTAACTCTTTGATTTCTATAATAAATTCCAGATTGCTTAAATATATTAAATCCTTATAAATATATAAATTAATAAACACACTAAAAACTTTTTGAAAATGGTGTATTATTCCATAACGTTAATAGGTTTTATAAGAAATGATGCAATCAAAGGATATAACAGTATTTCAGTTGAGAGCCGCTCGTGCAGGTTTAGGATTATCCATATCTGAATTGCACCGTAAAACAAATATAGGAAGAGGAACACTTAGTAAAATTGAGCAGCAAACACCAAATTTACCACCGTCATGCAGTCTTACAACGGTATTTCATTTGCGCAAATTTTTCGAATCATGCGGAGTTTCTTTTGAAACGCCTAATAAAATTTCTTTTGATGTAGATAAAAGCATTCCCGACATATTTTAGGTTATAAAACCAAATAAATAATAGAACACATTTTTAGAGTGAACTCTTTCTAGCAAAAAAAAGATAATAGCATTTTATAATATACAATCGAGAAGTAATTACATAACTACTTTAGATTATTTTCTCCTTTCCTACTCTCTTTTGTTGTTAACCAAATATGTTTTTTCTATATTTTTCTTTTACTGCAGATGAGGTCAGCACAGAGTAAGTATTTTTTTCTATATATTATTTAGTCTTGATTTAATTACTTAAGTTACGCTTTTCGATCATTGGTTTTTCTCAACAGTAAAAGTTTACATTGCAATACACGTCAGAATCAAAATAAAAAAGGAACATAAGGAAGGACAGGATAGTAGGAGTTGTTAGAAGGTAGTGTGCTGATTTTAAAGTATCTTTTTCGTTCATTTCTATTATAAGTTTTTACTTCTTTAGCTGAATGTAAAATTCTTCTGCTTTGCGGGATTTCTTCGAAAACAAAATTTTTCTTTACACAAGGTGATTTTCTTCGAAAGCTTGTTGGTTGCTTATTTTTTGTGCAATTCTTTATCAACAAAATCTTGAATTAATGCTACGCAAATAGAATTCGTGCTGATTTTTTGCAATTGTGCTATGTGTTTTAATTTTAAAAACAGAGGTTCGCTTAAACGTACGTTAAATATCTTGAAAACATCATCTCGGGCATTATCGATAGCCCAAGTGATGGCAGAATCATCAATGGCAGAGGGTGATGGTGCTTTTAAATTGGCAGGGGAGGGGACAGTTATCCATCCTTCATTTATGAAGTTCATTTCTTGCTCTTTCTTTTCGATATCATTATTATTTCTATTCAGCTTTGTTAGAGGAGGTTTAGCTGACAGAGTTTTTTTTAATTTATCCATTAATTTTTTTCTCCTTATATAATATAATATTATAACATATAATATTATATTATACTATATCATATATTTCATTATATAAAAATTGCATTTCGTCTGTGGCCTTTGGATCCTGCTTATTTAGTTCGACTACCGAAAGACCTTCTTTTGCGGCTTTTCTATACGCAATACGCTCTTTTAGTATTGCAGCGGAAAGGGTAAGATTCTCAAATTCCGACATTACTTGAAATATTTCTTCTATTTCTGTTGTTGATGGATTTGTAGAAGCTCTGTTGATTAATACCATAGCCTTT
>CAJOEB010000016.1 GCA_905233775.1 uncultured Alphaproteobacteria bacterium
TAAAGCAACATTATCGAAGATGTGGGTACTACGCCGCGTCCTTATGCCTATGGGACCGAATGATGCGATGGAATTTTTGCTTTCGAAGATGAAAACAGCAAAAAATAACGCTGATTTTTTCAACACAATGAACCAATAGAATAGACTATTATACAACAATATATAAAAATCTCAGTGTAGTTAGTTTCTAGCTCACTATTAGTTTTTAGTTTATTAACTTAATAAAAAAAAGTAGTTTAAGCAATAAACTTCTATGTAAGCAATAAGTTCTTATGATATTTCAGGATTATATTATTTTATATTGTATATATTTTTAAGTAATATTTATTATGGTTCTAGACTAGATTAAAGGGGATAAGATCTGAGATTGGTTAATAACAATTTGAAAATATTTTCATGACGAAGATTAAAACGCCATTCTGTTTCCTTCAAGTGTAGGTTAAATTTTTCATATGTAATACCTCTCATTTTCACTAACCTGTTTTTCGCAATTCTCCAAAAGTTCTCAATTCCGTTAACGTGAGCCCTGCCATTCGCAAAAACGTCTTCACTATGAGTGACTCTGTAATGCTTTTTGTAGCCCGCATTTACAAGGCCATCATAAGCCCTCCATTCGTCGCTGTAAATTGTTGAATTGCTTGGAGCAAGTTTTTTTATTATGGAACAAGTTCAGCTGCCGAGCAATTGTTCACTATCTGCGTGTAAACCTTGTCTCCACGCTTCTTCATGCCAAAAACTTTCGTCTTGCCTCCGGCTCCTCGACCTCATCTGCCTCGAACTCTTTTGGCTCCAAAATACGATTCGTCTACTTCGATTTCTCCTGCTTCAAAATATGACTCTTCTTCCGCAAGCTTCAATATTCTCGCACACAGTTTGTAAAATACGATTGATAGTGTTGCGATTGATTTTAGTTACTTCCGCTATCTGAGTTGACGTCAAATCTGCACAAAATAACCGCAATATTTGGAGAAATTTATTCTCTGAAATGTGTGTATGTTTTATATATCTATTTTTCATTGGTACATCTTAGCATTTCTGCTCAGATTATCAACTTAATCTAGTCAAAAACCTTTGCATAATATTCACTGTCATACAAATATTAAAATATATTGCATTAATGATATACCGCATTTTCCTCAATACACCGCACCAACAAAATACAGTCCGCAAGCAGGAGCGGTCGGACCAGCCAAAGTCCGATCTTTTGCCTCGAAAATGGTACAAAAATCGTTTTCCGTCCATTTTCCGCTACCAACCAATTTCAGCGAACCGACAATGTTCCGTACCTGATGATATAAGAATGATTTTGCAGCAACTGTTATCTCAATTAAATCATTATATCTTTCGATCGATATACGATTGATTGTCTTAATTGGCGACTTCTGCTGACATCCTACTGCTCTGAATGATGAAAAGTCGTGTTTTCCGACTAAACATTGTGCCGCAGAATGCATCTTATTTTCATCCAATTTGGCGGAAACAACCCAAACTCTGTTTGCGTCAATCGTAGCTTTTCCTCGGCGATTTAAAATTTTATATACATATGAGCGTTCAATAGGACTTAATCGTGCGTGAAAAGTTTCAGGAACTTTTTCTATCGACAATACACAAATAGGAACACTGTTCAAATAGAAATTCATACACTCTTGCAACCTAAAGCAATCGATATCTCTATCTGTATCAAAATGTACAACCTGACCAAGAGCATGCACTCCGGCATCAGTTCTTCCGGCACAATGAACAGCAACAGCATGTTTTAAGAAAGGTACCATGGATTCTTCAACATGTTGTTGAACAGAATCATAGCCATCTTGACGCTGCCAACCGTGAAATGGTGTCCCATCATATTCGATAACAATTTTGTATCGAGCCATACAATTATATCTTTCTAATATATCTTTTATATCTTTCTAAATTAAATAAACTATACAAATAAACTTCTTTTTTTGTGCGATAATATTAATCATTGTATACTGAAATTATTAGAAATCTAGAAATTAAGTAATATAAGTAATAATAAAAATAATAGAGTAATTATAAGTAATTATTTAGCCATGAAACATTTAATAGCCTTAAAAAATGCTTTTTTCTATTCGATGAGCGGAATATCGTATTTATTAAAAGAACGGGCGTTTCAATATGAGCTTATTATCGGATGTGTTTTGTTTGCGATTGAACTTTTCAGATGTTCGTCTGCGTTTATGCGTTTGTATCTGTTAACAGCATACGTCATAGTACTAATTACAGAAGCTCTAAATACAGCGATTGAAGCAGCAATAGATCGAATAGGAACAGAACAACATCCGCTATCAAAAACAGCAAAAGATATTGGCAGTAGCGCAGCATTTATTTCACAAGTTCACTTAGGGATTATATGGATTTTATCCTGGATAATAAAATAATAGATCTATTGTAAAAATTGAAAATGACATTTTTGAGAAGTCTGACTCTCAGAAACTATAAGTATCTAAAAAAAACACTTTTGTAAGAGATCTAATATTACGTCATGTAATATATCTATGTGATATATATAATGTATATATAAATACTATATATATCGTTATGAGATATAGTAATGTAAATAATGAAATTAGTGGAGTGAATAATAATATTATTTCCGAAATATTTTCAGAAAAAACAAAAAGTTGATGAAAAAAAATACATCAAAGAAGATTGAAAATACAACTAACGCAATGTAGTATTTGTGATAGATGCTTTTTTAGTATCATTAGTATCATATATTTAGTATCATAAGAACTTCTATGGAGATTTTTAGTATGATAGTCACTTGTCCTGCCTGCCGAAATAAATATTCTGTGCAAGCAGAAGCTATTGGCGATGGAAAATTAGTGAGATGCGTTATTTGCGGCGCAACATGGCAGCAATTAGCGGTATCAGGAGTTGATAACGACAAGTCTAGGGTTATTGAAACGATAAAGTGGACATTTTTCTGGTCAATTGTGTTTATTTCCTTATTTATGCTGTTTTTTGCGAAAAGTACGGTAACAAGAGTTTGGACACCGGCAGCAAGTTTTTACACTTTTCTTGAAAATAAACAAGCTGGTGAGAAAAAGATGTTTAAGATGAATAATGTCTCTAATTTCTTCGTAAAAAAGTGCGGTAAACTATACATGGGATTGAAGGGAGAATTGGTAAATACGTCAGATGAAGTGCAGATACTTCCCAGTATTACAATTTCTTTAAAAAATGAAGAAGGAGCAGCACCTGGTAAATTCCGATTTAAGAAGATTTGGACACATGATATGTTGTATAAAAAAATACTTCCAAATCAAAAAGTTGCTTTTGAAACCGAATTACAAAGCATTCCGCATAATAATTTGATATGTGATATAAAACTTGATGTTTTGTAGTAATATTTGTAGTCATAGATATAGATAAATATAGATAGATTGTAGTAATAGTAAGACTTGTATAAAGAAATAAACGTTGATATTGGCTCATAAAATCGGAGGAATAATTTGAGTAGCAAATATGTAGACATGTTCAAAGAATTCTTGAGAGATGTCTACGAGCGTTTTGTTGAATTAATCGGGATTTTATTATTTTTCATTGCGTTAGCATCTATTCTTGCATTGGTTTCGTATTGTTCCGAAGATCCGTCACTAAATACCGCAATAGATGGTGCAGTGTCTAATATGATGTCCACTCCGGGAAGCTATTATTCCGACTTTATGATGCAATTATTCGGATTTTCTGCTTATGTATTTTCTCTGGTACTATTGTCTTGGGGATATCAGTTAGTAAGATATTATTCTATTGCGTTTTATCGTGCTGTAGCTTGCTTTTTTGCTACTGTTATCGGAGCAATATTGTTGTCTATACACAAAGTTACTTACGGCGGAATTGTCGGTGATTGGTTTAGTTCTGTTTTGAAAAAAATTGCAACAAATCATTCCCAAGATATCTTTTTTATCGTTATTGGCGTTCTTGTTATATTATTTTTTGCATCATTAGTAATTGCCGTTCGTCTTGAATTCTCATCTATTGTAAATTTTCTGGGAGAAACTTACGAATATCTGACTGAAAAATTACGAAATTTAGATTTTCTTAATCCGTTCTCTTTTGATTATGATTTTGGAAACAAAAAAAGTTCTGAAAGATCGAAAAATGTAGCGAAAGAACAAAAATCAAAGAAAATTATGCAAAAGCAGCCCAATCAAGAAAAAGAATACGACTTTGTTTTTCCATCTATCGGCTTGTTAAAGGAACCGCCTCGTCACGATGAAAAAATAGCCGAATCAGAACTGAAAAGCAGAGCCGATAACCTGATACATGTTCTCAATGATTTCGGCATTAACGGAGAGATAACAAACGTTGGTCCCGGTCCCGTAGTTACTTTATACGAACTAAAACCCGCAGCCGGTATAAAGTCGTCACGCGTTATTGGATTATCAAGTGATATAGCCAGATATATGAGCGCCGTATCTGCACGTGTCGCAGTTATTCCCGGCAAGAATGCTCTTGGTATAGAATTACCAAATGCAAAACGTCAAATTGTTCTCCTTCGCGAAATTCTGGAATCGAATATGTACAGAAAATCCGCAGCTGCATTACCAATTGCTCTTGGAAAAGACATAGCGGGTAATGCAATAGTAACGGATTTAGCAAAAATGCCCCATTTGCTTATTGCAGGAACAACAGGCTCGGGAAAATCCGTTGGAATTAACGCAATGATTTTGTCGCTCTTGTATAAATTATCTCCGGCAGAGTGCAAATTCATTATGATAGATCCGAAAATGCTCGAATTATCTGTGTATGACGATATTCCGCATTTACTTACACCTGTTGTCACGGATCCGAAAAAAGCCGTTGTTGCTCTGAAATGGGCAGTAAAAGAGATGGAATCACGCTACAAAGCCATGTCAAAAATCGGTGTGCGAAATATCGATGGATATAATGCGAAGATAGCATCATTAAAAAGCTCGGGAGAACCAATTACTCGTCGTGTACATACAGGATTTGATCAAACAACCGGTGCACCGATTTATGAAGATCAAAAGATGGATATGGATTTGATCCCTTATATTGTCATTATCGTTGATGAAATGGCGGATTTAATGCTTGTTGCCGGAAAAGATATTGAAGTTGCTGTACAACGCTTGGCGCAAATGGCTCGTGCAGCAGGAATACATCTTATCATGGCGACGCAAAGACCATCTGTTGATGTTATCACAGGTACGATTAAAGCAAACTTTCCGACAAGAATCAGTTTCCAGGTCAGTTCGAAGATCGACAGCCGTACAATCCTTGGCGAACAAGGTGCCGAACAACTGCTTGGACAAGGTGATATGCTGTATATGGCATCCGGTGGTCGTATGACCCGTATCCATTGTCCTTTTGTATCGGATGAAGAAGTAGAAAATATCACAAATCATCTGAAAGAACAGGGTGAACCGCAGTATATTACATCCATTTTGGAAGACGAAGACAGCGAAGAAGATGATGAATTTGTGAACGGAGGAGAAGATGGCGATGATCCAATGTACAAGGAGGCAGTCTCATTGATCCTTAGAGAAGGAAAAGCCTCTACGAGCTTTTTACAACGTCATTTAAAGATAGGATATAACAGAGCAGCACGTATTATCGATATGATGGAAGCAGCAGGAATAATATCATCGGCTAATCATGTCGGAAAAAGGGAAATAATAGGCAGATGATTAAGAAAATATTTGCAATAACGATTTTTTCGATCGTTTGTGTTGCAATCGTTTCCGGAAAAACATCGAAAAATGAAACAAAACAATATCAGAAACAGAAGTATGTAGAAAAAATTGAGAATTTTTTTAATAACATCAAAACATTTTCAGCAGATTTTATTGAAATAAACAGAACAGGAAAGCAAAGTATCGGAACTTTTTTATTAAAACGACGTCCAACAAAATTAAAGATGGATTATAAAACCCCTCCGACGAAAGCTATCACCGTAAAAGACAACAAAGCTGTTTACTACGATAAAGAATTAAAAGAAAAGACAAAATCTTCAATATATTCATCACCATTGGCGTTCCTGTTGGATACAAAAGTTGATCTGCATAAAAATATTGAAGTTATCTCATATATTGAAAAAAAAGATACGCTTATAATCGTATTTCGGAAAAAAGATGATATAGATGATGAATATGGTGCAGTGGCTATGATTTTTTCCTTAAAGCCATTTATGCTGGTTAGGTGGGAAATTTATCGAAGCAGCAATCAAATAGATATTGAAATTCCAATTCTAGTTTATTTGCAAAATCAAAAAATAAATCAAAATATATCTGACAAAGAGTTTGATGAATATGAATAGATTACTTTTATAATATCTAATATCATTATTTCTAATAATTAGATTTAATTTTTTAATTAAAATCAATTTTTCAAAAAATCACAAAAAATATGTTGACATTATTCATTAATAATCTTATATAAATGTTAGTTTAAAAATAGGAGCCAATAATGGACAAAATAAAAAAAATAATTCTCGGAGTTTGTGTAATCGCCTGTGTCGGAAACGCTGCCGCTATGGATCGTAGTGCCATTGATATAGATACATTTACAATGAAACATGACGGGGGGGGGGAAGTAAAATTATTTAGTTTACAGGCAAACGATAATAACATCGAGTTAATGTCGATTTTTGGAAAAGCAACAGCCGCTGCAGCTACAGTGGAAGATAATTCTCAAAGTCAAATACAAGAAGCAATACAAAGAGCAAAGGAAGAGAGAAAAGAACAAGAAAAGCAAATAGATACAGAACTAACAATAGCAAGAGGTCAAGCAGCAGAGAAAAGACAACAGCTGGAACAACTAGAATACGACTCAGAAGAATGGCGTACTTTAAGTGACGAATTGATAGCCTTAAATTGGCACATTCATTTTGATTTAGAGTGGCCATCCTTTTCATCAGTTACAGAAATAGCAGAAAAAGATGAAGTAATAAAAGGAATAAGAAAAAGACAATTGCGCACTTATATCGATACTTTAAATGAAGAAGATGCTGGCTCTGTACTTATATCATGTTGTAATTTTGAAGGACGAGATAAACAACATTATCATCATATAGCTCTTCCTCAATCTACGGAAATTTGTAATGAAAGTCGATATTATTATGGGGAGATACCTAGCTTTTTTTCATTAATGCTTCATGCTCCTAAAACGGAGTATCTAAATAGATTATCTTATAGATCATTTTTGCCACATGCGTTTTTATTTATTTCAGGCTGTTTTTTTGAAAAAGCAATATGTTTTGCGAAATCAGATTTACCTAATGCATTAGTATGTTCAATTACATGTCATCAAAATGAAGCAGCTGAATATATATTTCTTCGAATGAAAGAAAAGGCATTAAGATCTAAAAAACATCTTTTTTTTAATGGGCATTCTCCTGTAGAAAAAGGATATGAGATATCTGTTGGTACCAATACAAGGAATTATGAAACAGCAACTACATCAATCTTTAAAAAGTTTTTTGAATTGTTATTCGATCCTAAAGCTGAAATAGGAGGTTTATATCAACAAATAGGAATACTTATGCAATTACCATATTTGCCATATGATGCTATTGAAGGTTTTTTTAAAATACAATAAATAAGTAGTTAAATAAATATTCAAACCAAAATAATATAATTGCAAAGAAGATAAGCATAGAGAGACGGAAATTCTCTCTATGCTTTTTTTTTTCTGACATTATTTTAAGAAAAAAAATGGAGAAAATTTTATCCCTCATCCCCCATTACTATGGTTCCTGAGCATTCATAGCCACTTGGTATCCTGCCCAGTTCTTGATGTCATTTGAGTCTGTCCGCGATATAATTTTCAGCCACATTTCATCGGATACATCGTATATATAATCGTATATATACAAATATGTACAGATATATACGAACTGTCTGATACGTCGCAATTGTAAAATATCTAGAAAATGTATACACGATAATATAATTTTATTAATCAATAACAATTATTTATTAGAATTTTTTACAACAACAGAGATAATAAAAATGTATAATAAATAATAAAAGAAAAAAGAATAAAAAAATCTAAAGAAAGAGATTTATGGAAGAAATATCATCGCTCAAAGAAGAAAAAGATAGCGTCACTCTAATTTTAACAGGAGACTTAACCAAAAATTTTTCTATTACAGCTGAATCCATATTAAAATCTTTAAAAGGCAAGAAACAATTTATATTAAAGAACGATAACATTTCTAATTGGGATCAGACTAGTATAATTACATTATATAACTGTTTAAAATATTTTCTTGGTTATGTTGATATTAAATTACAAAATCTACCTGAAGGAATGGAATGTTTACTTTCATTAGCATTACAAATCCATCCAAAAAAAGAAAATTCCCCGACACAAAAACAAGATTTTCTTGAACATTTCGGATCTTGGGGAATTTTTATTACTCAACGCATAAAATTTGGACTGGATTTTCTAAAACAAGTACTCGCTACATGGGGACATCAAATAACGGGAACAGCAGTTTATCGCAAAAAAGATTTTTGGCTTGCGTTGGAAGATTGCGGCCCACGTGCCATTATGATCGTCTCTCTAATCAGCTTTATGGTTGGATTAATTTTAGCGTTTGTTGGCGCAATACAGTTAAAAACTTTTGGTGCACAGATATATGTAGCAAGTCTGGTAACCATCGGAATGATGCGTATTATGGGAGCAGTAATGACTGGAATTATCATGGCCGGTCGAACAGGAGCTTCTTATGCTGCAACTATTGGAACAATGCAAGTCAATGAAGAACTGGACGCTCTGCAAACAATGGGTATTCCTAAACCTGATTTCCTAGTATTACCACGAATGAATGCTATATTATTATCTATGCCTATTTTAGTATTAATCTCCGATTTCATGGGAATTATTGGAGGATGTTTCGTTTGTGTCTTTCTATGGGATATTCCTTTAAGCGAGTATATTCGTTATTCAACGATGGCATTCAGTATAGAAAATTTTTTGGTCGGTATTTTTCACGGATTAGTTTTTGGTTTTGTAATTACCTTATGCGGTTGTTATTTCGGAATAAATTGCGGACGTAATGCAGACAGTGTAGGAAAGGCAACCACCAATTCCGTTGTTTATGCAATTGTTTGGATGATTATCATGACAGGCATTATCACGCTTATCTGTGAAGGACTGGGGATATGACAAATAATTCCCCGATTATTATTTCCGTAAAAGATTTAAACATTGGCTACGAAGGTCATGCAGTCATGAAACACCTTTCTTTTGAAATAAAAAAGGGAGATATTTTCATTATAATGGGTGGATCCGGATGTGGAAAAAGCACTTTATTGCGCACAATGACAGGATTATTACCCGCATTATCCGGACATATCATTGTAAACGGCATCGATATGGTCACAGCTTCCGAAGAAAAGAAAAAATATTTAGTAACACAATGCGGAATTTTATACCAAAGCGGAGCTCTTTTCAGTTCAATGAATTTATTTGAGAATGTAGCACTTCCTTTGCAGCAATATACCTCATATTCATCAGAAAAAATTCGAGAAATTGTTGAATTCAAATTAGCTTTAGTGGGATTAGCCGGTTTTGAAAAATTTTACCCGTCAGAAATCAGCGGAGGAATGAGAAAACGCGCAGGATTGGCAAGAGCTTTAGCGCTAGATCCGGAAATCCTCTACTTTGATGAGCCATCGGCAGGTTTGGATCCTGTCAGTTCAAAACATTTGGATGATCTAATTTTAGAAATAAACAAAAGCTTGGATACAACAATTATTGTCGTAACACATGAACTACCTTCATTATTCGCTATTGGAAAAAACAGCATTTTTTTGGATAATAAAATAAAAACGTTTTCGGCAAAAGGAAATCCGAAAGAATTATTGAAAAATCCGCCAAATGAAAGAGTTTTAGCATTTTTGACCAGAGGAGTATCAGATGAAACAAGAGCCAAATAAACGTTTAGCAGGTCTTTTTTTAGTAGCTGGTATTCTTTCTCTTCTCCTAATTGTCGGCAGAGTTTTATGGAATAAATATATATCGGTCAAAGAAAATGTCTTTGTAATGTACTTTGATGAATCTCTGCAAGGATTAAATGAAGGTGCTCCTATTGTATTTCAAGGAGTAGAAATCGGTAAAGTTTCAAATATCAAATTGGTAACAGATGAAAATGATTTAAAATTTCATGTGCCCGTTTATGGTAATTTTAAATCGATGGAGATGTTAAGTCGTAAATCCGGATGGAAAACATTATGGAGTCAACAAAATCTGCTAAAAATACTGATTGATCGCGGATTAAGAGCTCGTTTAGTAATGCAAAGCTATCTGACAGGACAGCTAATGATTGAATTGGTAATGTTACCCGGGAGTAAGGCAAGAATTAACGACAATGAAAAAGACGTACCACAAATTCCGACAGTTTTATCTAAAGCAGGAGTAATCGCAAAAGGCTTAGATAACTTAAAAATTCAAGAAATGCTGGATAGAATAAGCAACGTTTGGAGTGTCTTTGAAAAAGAACTACCGGTTTTGCTCCCTGCCCTAACCGCAAGTGCCACCAATTTAAATAAAACTCTTTCTCAAACTGCCGCTAAAAGCGGAGAAACAATCAACAATCTTAATAAAACAATGCAAGATATATCAGATGCAGCCAGATCTTTACAAAACTTAACAGACTATTTGGAACGTCATCCGGAATCTTTATTAACTGGTAAACATTAAGTGATAAGATAAAAGATAATAAAAAAAACGAGCAGTAAAATGAAACAAATTTATAAAATTCCTTTTATTCCTTTGGTTTCGGTTTCTTATTTATGTAGCTTATTACTACTATCATCTTGCATGCCGGGAGCAAGCCAAACCGCAAGATTTTATAACCTTAAAACTGAAAGTAATTTTACTATATCTGAAACATACAAGAATTCTGTCGGTATACTACGAATACAAATACCAAAATTCATGGATAAACCTCAAATTATCAGCCAAAATAAAGGAAACCCAGAAGTTAATATTTCCGAATACAATCGCTGGGTAGAACCGCTTTCTGTTCTATACACTCGTACTCTTGTCGAAAATCTCAGTGTTTTGCTACCAAATGCCCCTATAAAAATGTCAACAAGAGATGATTCTTTCAACAGAGTAATATTAGTCGATATCGTAAAACTAGACACTTCATGGCAAGATAAAGGTATTTTGGAAGCTTGGTACACAATCAAAACAGGAAATGGACAGATATTAGCAAGTAAAAAATTCTCCGACTCTGTTCCTATGGGAAACAGTTACGAAGATTTAGTCAAGACACATAGTAAACTGCTCGGAAATTTGAGCAAAGCTATTGCCAATACACTAACGGAATGCCGATAAAATTGATCAATT
>CAJOEB010000017.1 GCA_905233775.1 uncultured Alphaproteobacteria bacterium
ACGAAAAAGTGATATAGCCAACATAACATATGCCAGTTGCCTCAATTTCTTTTATACAACGTCTATGTTTAATCCTTGGACGCTCGGTCTATTCTTTGTCATAGATTATCATTGGGTAAAAAGAATAAATAGCGATAGTTACCAATTCCAGCAAGCTTGGGGTAGTACTCAATACGGAGTTTCACCTGCCGATATGAGCGTAGGAATTATGGAAGTATATACGAAAACAAAGAACCAAATCGCAGCATATCATCCGGATTTAGTCTGTACTAAAGATGGCGAAGAACGATTGTTTATGAGAGTTTGTTATAGAAAGGCTCCAGGATTCACCAAATCAAAAATCGGTATGTTTATACTGGATATAAGTCCGAAAAAAAGCACTTACGATAACTATTTTAAACATGCATTAGTTATCACACCAAAACCCGGATTATTTCCCGTAAAAAAATAAAAGAAAACAAAAAAAATAAAGAATAGGGTAAAGTAATAAAACAATATGCAAATAGTATTATGCGAAATATGGTGCGTCCGAGAAGATTCGAACTTCCGACCTTCTCCTCCGGAGGGAGACGCTCTATCCAGCTGAGCTACGGACGCAAAAATAACAAACTCATTACATGGTAATATCTAATAAATACTTGCTAACAATAAATATCAGCTAACAACAATATCAACAACAGCAATGTGCCGCAATGATGATATATAAACGATGATACATAGATATATATATTAATAGATATATATTATATGTATATGCAGCAACTCGATAACACAAGCAACAATTTACTTTTAGTTTATAGCACGCCTTTTAACGACTCTCCACCCAAAATATGCATATGAAAATGTTCTACTTCCTGTCCTGCATCACGTCCAGTATTTGTGAGAACACGATATCCGGATCTTCCAAGCCCAAGTACATCTTCTGCAACTTTTGTTAAGGTTTCAAAATATGCTTTAACTTCTTCTGCAGATGATCCTTGCACAAATTCTTCCAAATTTCGACATTCACGCTTACAAATTACCAATACATGCACTTTGCAAACAGGATTTATATCATAAAAAGCTAACGCGACATCATTTTCAAAAACTTTCTTAGAAGGAATTTCTCCATGCAGAATTTTATAAAAAATATTATTTCTATCGTACATATTTTCTCCTTAGTGTATTATTTTTTCGTAGTGTATTCTATACAGTATACTTTATACAGTATACTTTATACATTATTACATACTATACATTCTTTACATTTATATTATACATTAGTGGAGACTAAAACAGTGACGGAAAAAATTCAACAAAATGATCTTGTTTTCTTGGCTCTTGGATCCAATTTAGGAAACAGAATGGAAAATCTCCGTAATGCTATCGATAAATTATCCGAATTCTTTTCAATAAAAAAAATGTCTCACGTAATTGAAACAAAAGCTTTACTGCTGGAAGGCTCTCCTAATAGCTGGAATATTCCGTACATGAACATGATAATTGCAGGGACAACAAATCTTTCCGCAGATGCATTACTATCAGAAGTAAAAAAAATCGAGAAAAAATTGGGTCGAAATTTAGATGCGGAAAAATGGTCACCACGAATCATAGACATAGATATTATTTCATACTATGGTCAGGAAATAACAAAAGAATATCTTACAATTCCTCACAAAGAGATCAAAAATCGTGATTTTTTACAATATCTTTTAGCTGAAATCGGTTACAAAATACCAATTGATATACAAAGCAACATCGAAAATTATTCAGCCCTCGGACACTTCGTTTTATTTCCGAAAATGGTTGGCATAGTAAATGTAACACCTGATTCATTTTCCGATGGCGGACATTTTTTAGATCCAGAAAAAGCTGAAAAACAAATACGAAAATTGATATCCGACGGAGCAACAATGGTAGATATAGGAGGTCAATCTACACGTCCGGGATATAAAGAAATTTCCGCAAACGAGGAAATATCCAGGTTAAGCAAAGTTCTTGAATTTTGCAGCGATGTTGATTGCATTAGTATCGATACATTTTCCGATGACGTTGTAAGTTATGTAATAAATAATCATCCAAAAATCAAATGTATAAATGTTCAACAACAAAAATTGCAAGATAATACTATAAAATTAATAGCAGATCATAATTTAAAAATGATAATAATGCTTACCGGTATGGATTTTTCATTTTTTAGACGTACTATAGCAAAACTAGAAAAATTAGGCATTCAGCAGAAAAATATTATAGTAGATCCCGGAATTGGTTTTGGAAAGAGTAAACAAGAAAATGTAGAAACAATCAAAAATTTAAACCGACTACGAGAAACTGATTGCGAAATTATGCTTGCGCATTCCAGAAAATCATTCATATCCGCTTTTTCCAACGCAAAAGCAGAAGATAGAGATATAGAAACAATTGCAATTTCATCTTTTGCATTTGATAACAGTGCCGTGGATTATATAAGAGTACATAATGTCGAAAAACATATGAGATTTTTCGTTGCAAAAAAACTTATGAATAAAGAATTATCTTAGATAACCTAAAATTAACTTATATAAACAGCTATTTCTCTTTTAAAATAGTATTTTTTTTGGTATAAATTTATCTATGTTGTTTTTTCAGCATTTGGTTTGCGAATTTAGGTGTTATGGGTATACCTTATTCGCTGTTAAGTTTGATTTTTTTTAAGTCGGAGGAAAAAGTGCCCAAGTTAAAAACGAAAAGTGCGGCGAAAAAAAGATTTAATTTCACCGCTTCCGGAAAGATTATAGCTCAGCCTGCGTTTAAACGTCATAATCTGAGAAAAAGACCTCAGAAAATGAAAAGACAGACTCGCGGAACGATGATTTTGAGTTCCAGGGATGCAAAAAACGTTATTAAGTATATGCCATACAAGTAGTAATAAATTAGGAGCTGAGAGATATGTCTAGAGTAAAAAGAGGAATAACGGCGCACGCACGCCACAGAAAAGTAATTGAAGCATCAAAAGGTTTTAGAGGACGCTCAAGCACATGTTTTCGTGCAGCAATTGAGCAGCTTGAAAAATCTATGCAACGTGCTTACAGAGATAGACGTAATCGTCGTCGCGATCTTCGCAGATTATGGATTATCAGAATTAATGCAGCAGTAAGAGAACACGGATTAAAATATTCTCAATTCATAAACGGATTGAATAAGATCAATCTATCGCTGGATAGAAAAGTACTATCAGAACTGGCGATAAATGATAAAGCAGCATTTCTTGAAGTTGTTAATAAAGTAAAAGCTACTTTAGGATAATTTTTTGCTGAACTGTTTTTATTGTAGGGTTAAGAATTATTAGTGTAGGGAGGTGTACATGATCGGAAATAAGATTTGTGAATTGCCTGATGGTTATAAACCTTCTGAAGAAGAAGAGTTTATGTGCGATTTTCAGCGTGAGTATTTTAGACGCAAATTAGAGAAATGGAAGTCAGATATTCTGAACGACAATGAGGCTGTTTTAAAATACTTACAAGAAGAAGGAAAAGCATGTACAGATATTGCTGATCGCGCATCTTCCGAAACTGATCTGACTTATGAATTGCGTAGTAAAGATCGAGCAAGAAAACTTATTGCTAAAATCGATGAAGCTCTTTTGCGAATTGATGCAGGAACATATGGTTACTGTATTGAAACGGGAGATCCTATTTCATTAAAACGTTTGGAAGCTCGCCCGGTAGCTATGCTTAGCATAGAAGCGCAAGAACGTCACGAAAAACAAGAGCGTGTTCATAAGGACGACTAACTGCAATGTCGAAACAAGAAAATTCGAACAAAAAGTCGGAGAAAAAAAACGAAGAAAAGGTTTCGTGCCAATATCAATATATCGTAAAAAAATATTGGAACAAATTTTTTGGATCAACATCATCGAATGAACAAACAAAGAAAGAAGAACCGACATTAAAAGAAGATTTGAGATTTATTGCGATATTTATATCAATATTTGCATTATTTCGTTTTTTTGTTTATGACTATTATATAATACCATCTAGTTCTATGGTTCCGTCATTATTAATCGGAGATATGCCGTTAGTAGAAAAATGGACTTATGGATATAGTCGTCACAGTATATGGTTTAGTCCGAATTTATTTTCCGGTCGTAAGTTTTTCAAACATAACGTAAAACGCGGAGAAGTTATCGTATTTAAAGAACCGGAAGACGGAGATAAAAATATTATAAAACGAGTTATCGGTCTTCCCGGAGATAAAGTTGCCGTAAAACAAGGAATAATTCACGTAAATGGTGTTCCCGCGCAATTGAAATTCAAAAAAAGGTTTATTTACGAAGATATCAATATGCGCACATTTAATGAACTAGTTGTTTATGATGAAATTTTACCATTATCTTCAGCTCCCGTTCATACTGTGGCTTACTATGAACCGGCTCGAAATTCTGCTCCAAATAATTTTGATGAAATCGAAGTTCCTGAAGGGTACTATTTCGTAATGGGAGATAATCGCGATTTTTCAAAAGATTCCAGATGCGGTCTTGGAATGGTTCCTGAAGAAAATCTTATGGGACGTGCCGTTTATACTATCTATTCAATAGCAAATGGCGTAAAACTTTGGGAATTTTGGCTTTGGTTCCAAAATATAAGATACGATCGCATAATGAAAAAGATAATTTAACCACATGAGTGGAAAAACAACAGAAGAAATTCAAGAAATAGAAAAAATAATCGGATATACATTCAATAATAAAAAATTATTGGAAAGTGCCGTTGTACATCCCGGATTAGAAAAAAATTTATCTTCCAAAGATTTTGAAAAATTAGAATTTCTTGGTGATCGTGTTCTTGGATTATCTCTTTCGGATTTTCTATATCATCGATTTCCTGAAGAAACAGAAGGAGAACTAGCCGTAAGAATTGCAACATTAGCAGGAACAGATTTTCTAATTGAATTAGCAAAAAAAACAAAAATTATCAATTATTTCAAAATTCCAAAAGATTTTTATATATCAAGCCACAAAAATTCATCGGCAATAGCTGATATGATGGAAGCAACTTTCGGAGCGGTTTTTCTAGATGCTGATTTCAAGTCAGCGCAGAATATAGTTCTGAATATTTATAAAAACGATATAGAAAAAGTAATTTACAAAGAAAAAGATGCAAAAACGCAATTACAAGAAATCGCACAAGCAAAGACAAAAACATTACCTTTATATCGATTGATAAAAATGGTCGGAGAAATCCATAATCCTGTTTTTGAAATGGAAGTAAATGCTTGCGGCAAAACAGCTATAGGTCATGGTAATTCTAAAAAAAATGCAGAACATGATGCAGCGGAACAATTACTGAAGATATTAAAAAATAACAAATAATTAAAAAGATAAAAAGAAGGAAAAAAGGAAAAAGATAAAAATGAAAAAATGCGGATATATTTCTGTTATCGGAGAAACGAATGCCGGGAAATCGACTTTAATAAATAAATTAGTCGGACAAAAAGTTTCTATAGTCTCCAGAAAAATTCAAACAACATTATCACGAACTATCGGAATTGCAATTTATGGGGAATCGCAAATTATTTTTATAGATACTCCGGGATTTTTGCATAATGCATCGAAAAAAGCAGCTGAATCATTGTCAAAAATCGCTTGGGACGCATTTCGCGAATCAGATAATGTACTATTCGTAATAGATGTTAACAAAAAAAATCTCGATACAAGTATAGAGTTGTTAGAAAAAATCTCACCAGACAAAAAAGTCGCATTAGTAATGAACAAAGTCGACTTAATCTATAAACCAAATCTTCTAAAAATTGCAGATACCTTCAGTAAAGTGCGAAATTTTGAAGAAATATTTATGATTTCGAGTACAACAGGAAGCGGTATAGAAGACATTTTAAAATATTCTGCAAAAGTCGTTCCCGTAAGCGATTGGATTTATCCCGAAGATGAAATTACAGACTCATCCTTTGAAAAATATACATCAGAAATTACAAGAGAACATATTTATCATCGACTGCACAAAGAAATTCCGTATAAATGCTTGGTAAAAACAGAAAATTATAAAGAACAAAAAGATGGTAGTATAAAAATTGTTCAAAATATCTATGTAAAAAATAACGCCCATAAAATTATCTTTGTCGGACACAATGGCGGAAAAATAAAAGCGATTGGAGAGGCATCAAGAAAAGAATTATCGCAATTATTAAATCGTAATGTACATTTACTCTTACATGTTTTTGTTGATGAAAAATTTTGTTGATGAAAAATGCAGTGGCGAGAAATAAGTATCATATTATCCATAAAATCATTTTCAGAGAACGCAAGAATTGTAACCTTATTCAATAAATCTCTTGGAAAAATTTCCGCGATCTTTAAAAATACAAAATCATCATTACAAATGGGAGACGTTTGCGATATATTTTGGAAAGGACGATCATCTGAAGACCTCGGAAAAATAAAAATAGAAGAAATAATCTTTTCACCGTTCTGTAGAGTTTTTCAAGATTCAGCAAAAATTTTCGCAGTAGATAGTGCTTGTTCGATGTGTGCAAATGGTCTACTAACGGCAGCTCCACACGAACAATTGTTTATATATTTAATGAACTTTCTTCTTTCCATTCAAAAAGAAAATTGGGTCGCCAATTATGTATTTTTCGAAATGTCTTTACTTGCTGAAGTCGGATATGGACTTGATCTATCCAAATGTGCCGTAACAGGAGCAAAAGAAGGACTGGCGTACGTATCTCCGAAAACAGGATGCGCTGTAACAAAAGAAGTAGGTTGGATGTATAAAGATAAATTATTTCCGCTACCAGAGTTTTTGATTTCAGAAAAAGTCATTCCAAATAAATATGATATTTTTTGCGCATTAAACATTACAGGGCATTTTTTAAAAGCCTATTTTTATGGTATAAACGAAAGTGATTTACCGTTGTCGAGAAGTTATCTGACAGAAATTATCGCGAGTTGTCATGAGGATGTTCATAAAGCGATGTAAATACGGTTTAAATAAAAATAATATGTGTTCTGTAGTTTTGTGAAGGATTGAGATTGATGAAGATTAGTTCCATTATTGATTCGAAAGAAAAACGTGTAGCGATAACTCCGGAAACTGTAAAAAAATATATTAAACTTGGACTTGAAGTTATGCTTCCAAAAGGTTTTGGAACAAGTGCCGGTTTTGATGATGATGAATATAAAGCAGCAGGAGCAGAAATAAAAAAAACGCAAATAATAAAAGATGCGGATTTCTACGTTTGCGTAAAACCAAATTTAACATCAAAAATTGATATAAAATCAGGATCTCATTTGATAGCAATGCTATCTCCTTTTAAAAATGAAGCAGCTTTAACGAAAATTATAAAAGCGGGAGTAAATGCATATGCTTTGGAACGTATTCCAAGAACCACGCGCGCACAAAGTATGGATGTTTTATCTTCTCAATCAAGTATAGTCGGATATCGTGCCGTTATAGAAGCGATATTTGCGTATAATAAAATTGCTCCGTTAATGATGACAGCAGCCGGAACTGTACGCCCTGCAAGGGTTTTGATTTTAGGTGCCGGAGTTGCCGGACTACAAGCGATAGCAACAGCAAAAAGGATCGGAGCAGTTGTTTCTGCTTTTGATGTTCGATCCGCTGCAAAAGAACAAGTCGAAAGTTTAGGAGCTACCTTCGTATCTGTTGATAGTGACGAAAGCGGAGATGGTAGTGGCGGATATGCAAAAGAAATGAGTGATGATTACAAAAAACGTCAAGCAGAAAAACTGGCTCAGTCTATAGCTGCATCAGACATTGTGATTACCACAGCTCAAATTCCCGGCAAGTCCGCACCAATTTTGATAACAAAAAAAATGGTTGAGAGCATGCCAAGAGGATCGGTTATTGTTGATATAGCAACTGAAACCGGCGGTAACTGCGAGTTATCAAAACAAGATGAAATAGTAAAAACAAAAAATGACGTTACAATTATCGGCGATTCTAATTTGGCAGCGAAAGTTGCGTATGATTCAAGTCAACTGTTTGCAAGAAATGTTTATAATTTTGTATCACTAATGATGAAAGATGGAAAATTAGATACTTCAGATGAAATAGTTCAAGCTACAATAATAAAAACAAAAAAGGATTCTTAAATATGGACGGGACAAAACATGAAATAATTGAATCAGCTATAAAAAAAGCAAAATCAATGGGAGCTGATTGTGTCGATATTATGTACTCTGAAAGCGAAACGATTTCCGCAACCACTCGATTAACAAAGCTTGAAAAACTTGTTCAAGCAAATATTTCGGGAATTGGTATACGGGTATCTGTAGATGATCGTTATGCAACTATATCTTCAGACAATATCGATGCGCTAAAAGATGATACATTTATAGAAAAAGTTATCGTTGCTGCCAAAAATTCTCCGAAAGAAATATCAAAAATCCGCGCAAATTCATCTGAACTATGCAAAAATTTCAAAGAAATAGATATTTGCGACAAAGATTTTCACGAAAATCCGGAATATTTTATAAATGAAGCAAAAAAATGTGAAGATATTGCTCTGCAAATAAAAGGAATAACCAACTCTGAAGGCTCTGAAGCAGGATTTGCTCGAACAGTTTTTTCATTAACTCGCGATGATGGTTTCTTCGCATCTTACGAAAAAACGACAAATCAAATTTCGGTAGTTACTCTTGCAGAAAAAGATGGTTCATTAGAAAGAGATTATGCTTATTCTACCGCAGTTTATAATTTTGACTTAAAAAGTGCAGATGAAATCGCAAAAAAAGCAGCAGAAAAAACTTTAAAAAGATTAGGCGCTCGAAAAATCCCATCTTGCAAAGTTCCGGTCGTATTTAGCAGAGAAACTTCCGCGCAGTTATTAAACAGCATATTGAGCGCGCTAAATGGATCAGCAATTGCACGTGGAATTAGCTTTTTAAAAGATAAATTATCGAAAAAAGTTTTTTCAGAAAATATAAATATAAAAGACAAATACGCAATTGATCGTGGTTTAAGATCACGTCCATTCGATTCAGAAGGATTAGAGTGTCGAGATATTGATATTGTTAATAACGGAATAATTACATCTTTCTTACTGAACACAAAATATTCGAATAAATTACAAATGCAAAACACTGCCAGCGCAAGTGGATGGGAAGGAATTTCACCGAATAATGTTTATATTGAAAACGGAAAAAAATCATTTTCAGAATTAATAAAAAATATCAAAAACGGATTGTATGTAACAGAAGTTTTGGGAAACGGTGTAAATATAGTAACCGGAGATTACAGTCAAGGTGCTGTTGGTTTTTGGATAGAAAACGGCGAGATCGCATACCCTGTTCATGAAATAACAATCGCCGGAAATTTTTTCGATATGTTTTCGCATTGTGATGTTGCATCTGATTTAAAAATAGAATTCGGAATAGATTCTCCGACAATTTTCTTCGATGAAATGATAGTTGGCGGTTTATAATAAGATATTAGTTATAATAAGATATTAGAAAAAATTTTTGGGGATTTTTGAAAGTGAAAAAAATAAATTATATTGCTCTTGTAGTAGCAATAATATTTTCAGTTGTAGCTAGTTTTGATAATTGCTATGCAAAGAAAAAAAGTAAACCCAGAAAAACGAAAACAACAACAGAAGTCGTTATTTCTGCACCAAAACAATCTATAGTTATGGATTTTGATACAGGCGAAATTATTTCTGAAATTAATTCAAACGAACGTTGTACTCCGTCATCAATGACGAAAATAATGACACTATATTTAGTTTTTGAAGCACTAGCAGAAGGAAAACTTCACCTGGATGAAGAACTTCCGGTAAGTGAAAAAGCCAAAAATCAAGAAGGTTCTCGAAGTTTCTTTGAAGCCGGATCTTTAGTTTCTGTCCAAGATTTAATTCTTAGTATGATAGTTCATTCAGGTAATGACGCTTGTGTTGTTGTCGCTGAAAAACTTGCGGGAGACGAAGATGCTTTTGCAACAATGATGAATGAAAAAGCAGAACAATTCGGATTAAAAGATACGCACTTTATGAATTCAACAGGATTACCGAATGAAGAGCATTATTCCAGCGTACATGATCTTGCGATTATTAGCAGACACATCATTGCTGATTTCCCGGAATATTATCATTATTTTGCCGAAAAAACATTTACTGCTAACGGAATAACCCAACATAATCGAAATACATTACTCGGAAATTCTTTAAATATTGATGGATTAAAAACAGGACATACAAACGCAGGTGGATTTGGCATTGTTATTTCCGGAAAGAAAGATGAAAAACGGTTAATAGCAATTGTTAATGGTTGTAAATCAGAAAAAGCTCGAGCAATTGAAGCCAATAAAATATTAGCCATGGGATTTAATGAATACATACCCGTAAAAATCGCAAAAAAAGATGCACCTATCGCTATGGCAGCAGTACAGTTTGGAAAAAGAGATAAAATAAATTTATACACTGATGAAGATATTACAGCTTTAATCCCGAAAAAATACCGTCAATCACTTGTAGTTGGTATTAATGTAAAAGAACCTATTCCTGCTCCAATTTTAGCAGGAGCAAAAGTCGGTACATTAACCTACAAATACGGACATCATTCTTCAAAAGAATATGAATTATTCGCTCACGAACCGGTTTCTAAAATGAATATGGTTGAGATAATAGTTTGCAAATTAAAAACGTGGTTTAATAACAAAAAATCGAATACAGAAATGCCGGGATTAGCAGTAGCATCAACAAAGGAAAATAATTAGAGAGTTTTTTTATGATAAGTGGGAAATTTATAACATTCGAAGGAGGAGAAGGAGTTGGAAAAACCACCCAAATTCAATTGTTATATAAAAAACTTATCGATAAAGGAATAAAAACAAAAATCACACGCGAACCCGGCGGAGATGAAGTAGGAGAAAAAATCCGTGCTGTTATAAAATCTTCTACAGTAAAAAAGATGGATCCTTTATGCGAAACATTACTATTGTTTGCTGCAAGAAGAGATCATTATATAAAAATCATCAAACCACTACTTCAGCAGGGTTATACTGTAATATGCGACAGATTTTATGATTCAACTTTAGTTTATCAAGGATTGCTAAAAAATGTCTCTATAGAAGATATAATGAAACTAAAGCAAATGACGATCGGAGATACCGAACCTGATTTTACAATTGTATTAGATGTTGATTCAGAAATATCTTTAAAGCGACTTAATACTCGCAACTTAATCCAAGATGAGTACGATACGATGAAAAAAGAACAACACGATATCATTCGCAAAGGTTTTCAAAATATCGCAAAGATATTTTCCTTTAGATCAGCATTAATTAGTGCTACAGGTAACGAGCGAACTGTTTTTTCAAA
>CAJOEB010000018.1 GCA_905233775.1 uncultured Alphaproteobacteria bacterium
GTTTTCGACTTTTATGTTAGATCTAATAGAGTTATTGCGAAAGTCATTTTATGCGTTTTTTACGTAATCATAATCAGCGTCTTTCAAATGTCATTTTCGACTTTCGCAAGATCCTTAATTTTAAAACTTGTTGCTAAATTCTACTTTCTCTGATTTTATTCAATACGCTAAGGAGAATTAAGTATTTTTTTCAGTGATCTGACTGATGAACGAAATTTTATTACTACTAATTATAATATATATATAAATATATATGATAGATATCTATAGATATCTTGCAAAAGTAGTTTTTGGATATCATAATCCCTGATAATCAGGTTATCAAAAATGTTGTTTTCGGTTTTCGCGAGCGATCTAGTAAATAAGAAAGCGATCTAATAAATAATATGTAATAAATGCTTTGCAAATCATAATCACAGATTAAATTTCGTTCCGAACATCAACATGTTTGCTCTATTCGCGCCTTCGCAGCCTTGTCCGCATGCTTTTGCATATATACGAGCTCTGTCACAAGTTTTTGTGATGATATTGTTGTATTCCGCATAGACACTTAATGCTCTGTTGAACCTATATTCTGCTCCAACGGTGACTATGTTGGCGATAGCACGTTCAGCCTTACTATCAGAGAAATTAACGACCGATCGAAAATATCCGGCAGATAGGATCCAGTTATCCTCATTGTACGACACGCCGTATGTGTATATTTTTCCGGCATCGGCACCGTGTTTTAGACCTATTCTGGTATCATGAACATCATAATCGATATTTTCGTCGAAAAACGGCGAATCACCTGCTGCCAAATGCTTATCAACAATTGATCTGCCGCAATCTATAAAACCAAATGCTACTTTAAACTCCTTATATCCGAGTATAGCACCGATTTGATACGCGCGAACGTCATGAACTCCACCTTCTATTGTTCCTGATTTGCCTTTTCCAAACCATCCGCCCATCGTAATCGTTGCGTTGAAATCATCGTCACTTCCATATTCGTATTTTCCTGCGACGGTTAAAATATGCCTGGAAAATCCGGATGTATGAGCATAATCCCAACATACATTGTGATCAGAGTTACAATTTTCACTGCAATGTTTTGTCTTGAATGGGGCAGAACGTTTGCTGTCCAACGTATAAGACATAGCCAGCGAGAAGCCTTTTACTGTTGGCGAGAACCAGGCGATTTTTGCTGCTTTTCCGTCATCTACGTGGCATCCCGTTCCTATTATTGTTCCGGCAGATTGGTTGAAAAACGCGCCTAAATTGCCGCTATCAGGACCGCCGTATGCCGTAAATATGCTGTTTCCTCCGATCGTGAACGTATCAGCGGCAGTTGCGGTGTATCCGATATTAAATCGCCCAAGACGGTCTGTTTCAATGAATGCATAAAACTCATCAACAATTGCACTGCCCGTTTTTATGATACCGGATCGTGTTTTCACGCTGAATTCAAAGCCGTATCCGAACTCATTTGTATGATTTAGATAATGGAGATCTATATTGCCTTGATAAGACATGCTTTCATTTTCGAAATTTGCTGTTTCTTTTTGATGAATAAACGCAGCAGTAAGATTTCCATCGCCACTGAATGATAAATTTGTATCCAAACCGACATTTTCTAAAAATTCATCGACATTTTCATGCAGAAGCTTTACATTTTCTTCTTCACATTGCACTGAAAATATCTGACAACACAATATTGAAACAAAGAATACTTTTTTAAACATAAACAATAACTCCTTAAAATATTTAAGCAGAGAGGATAACTCTTATATGAGCCTTCTATATGAGCTCTTGCCCAGTTCGATCCTCTATTTTTGTTACGGCGAAGAGCGCCAATACTATAACCACAGTTATCGGTAAAACAACTAAAAATGAAGAAACCGATATACAATAGTTTAACACAATTGATATTCCTCCGCCAAATATCGCCTGAGCTAAGCTGAGAGAGATCGAGACTCCGGTACATCTGATATTTTTCGGAAAGGATTCAGCGAAGAAGGCAGCACGTCCTCCGTAATACATTCCGAGGAAAATACCATATACGCCGTGGCATATGAACCATACAAACGGCGATTTTATATCTCCGAGAAATACATAATAGGTGACTGCGGTTACGCAAATTATCCCAAGCTGGATAAATATTTTACGAGAAAATAGATCTGATAAGAAACCGCTGACCAATATTGATGCTATGATGCAAACATTGGCGATGACACTGCATATGGCAGCGTCTTTTAACGAGAGAATTCCGACATTGACAAGATAATACGGTAGGAAATTCAGTAAGGTGTAGAAAGCTATTGCACTGAACGCTGTGATGGCAATGGTGCATAATACTTCAGTTTTGTGTTTGGCGAGCAAAGATAAAATACTTTCTTGCTTTGAAATGATGTTTTCTCCTTTTTTAGCTTTATCTTTTTCTGTGATTTTTTTCGTAGTGTTTTCTTCGACTTTCTTTTGAGGACGTCTAAAGGCAAATGGTACAAGAATAATCGCGAAGAAAAACGGAATTCTCCATGCGTTATTGTAAATTTCAGTTTCAGAGTAGAATGAATGCAGCAATAGAAGCACTTCTCCGGACAACAAAACACCTACCTGACTGCCGGCGTCTGAAAGGCAGCCGAAGAAACCACGTCTGTTGCTTGGAGCAATCTCAACAAGATGTACCATTGCGGCGGTGTACTCGCCTCCCATAGATATTCCCTGACAGGTTCTGAGAAGAACAAGCAGAATTGGCGACCATATCCCGATTTGTTCATAGCTAGGTAGCAAACCGATCAAAAATGTTGGTACTGCCATGAGTAGTATTGCAAGCGATATGGCTTTTTCACGACCGATTTTGTCTCCGATCGGTCCAAAAATAACCGATCCTACGGGGCGCATGAACAATCCCATGGACATTGCAACAAGAGTGACCATATCTCGTATAACGTGGTTCTCCAACGGAAAGAAATGTTTGGATAAAATCGGCAAAAATGGCATAAACAGCGCAAAATTGTACCAAACCAGCATATTTCCAATGGCACTAATGGCCATTTCTCTTTTTTCTGATTTATTTTCTAACATTGTAACTTCCTTCAAAATATCTACTTCAAAATATATAACTGTTTATGTCTTTATCTTTGTATTTATTTATGTAATTTCTTTTATATTTATAAGAGCGAGATTCGCAGATATAAAGTAATAACAAAATCAAATTTTAATTTTAAGTCTCACTACAAAAGTAACTATGTAACTTAAGGTCATTAAATACAAACTCATAATAAAAGCCGATAGCATAGGTTCAAAGCCTATTTGCTTCAGAATTTCTTGTAAATTTCCTTTATAAATCATCAAATGGAACAGATATATACCAAAAACGCAACTTCCTATGGAAATGCAAACTTTTCCAAACAAATCTTGCGCTGAAACAGATCTAAACATGTATTTTATGGTTGAAAAAATACATATGCAATTTAATAAACCGAAACGTGAATGAAAACTTTCTTCGGCATGGGATAATTGACCTTCTGTAATGCCTTTTCGATATGTTAAGTAGCATGAAATAGCAATTCCCAAAATATTAAATATCCAAAGAATAATTAAACGTTTCTGAGTTATTTCAAATTTGTTTTTTAGCAAATATCCCAGGCAAGGATATAATACGATAAGAGATGTAACCCAAGATGCCTTTGTGCAAGAGTACAACGAAATTTCGCTTTTCCATAGTAGATATTCAATTGTCGGGATAATTCCACTATAAAACAGAGCAAGTCCTATTAAATAATAATAGTATTTTGTATCAAGATTTTTTACTAATGCCCGAAGAAATGGAAAACTCATCAAATACGCAATATAGACATACATAAACCATAGATGTCCCCATGTACCACGTGTATAAAAAAGCGTGAGAAAATCTTCTATGGAAAAAGTGTTATCTCCTCTGTAGACATGCTTCATATAGTATGCGAATGAGAATACAAAAAGGATTACGAACATTTTTATAACACGCTGTAATATTTTCCGAGGTTCATAATCTTTCTCAAGCATAAGAGCACCTGAAATCGCAAAAAATAGCGGCACAGAAAATGTACAAAAAACGGAAATAAACAAATAAATCAAAAAGCGCAAGCTTCCTATTGGCTGATATGTGAATAACATGTATCCACTGGAATGGTGAAAAATAACGAAAAATACAGCTACAATCCTCATTATCTCTATGTAGACGCTTTTTTCTTTTTTTTCTGCGTTGATGTTATCAACATTGGTAGTAGTAACCGTCTTTGTTATGCGATCCATAAGAGGATTATCCTATTTTTTCTGTTCAAAATTACGGCAAAAATCAAAGAATTTTTGATTGCGGTGTTCTTTTGGAGATATAATATCCGAAGCACCGGCTAATGCGCCTTTTATTTTTTCTCCGACAGATTTGATTATAGAAGTAGGGTCTCTGTGAGCACCGCCGAGAGGTTCTTCTATAATTTCATCTATCATTTTAAATCGTAGCAAATCTTGTGCCGTTAATTTTAATGCTTCAGCCGCTTCTTGCGCTTTTTCGAGACTACGGTACAAAATTGACGCACATCCTTCAGGAGAGATTACGGAATATATAGAATGTTCCAGCATGAGTATTGTGTTTGCAACTGCAAGTGCTACAGCTCCGCCTGAACCTCCTTCTCCTATTATTGTAGCTATTATCGGCTTTTTGAATTGCAATGAACGCTCTATGCACTTTGCGATTGCTTCAGCCTGTCCGCGTTCTTCTGCACCTACTCCCGGATATGCTCCTGCGGTGTCTATGAAGGTTAGCAACGGCAGATCGAATTTGTCTGCAAGATCCATTATGCGATGCGCTTTGCGATATCCTTCAGGGTGTGGCATACCAAAGTTGTGCTTTATTCTGTCTTGAGTGTCTTTACCTTTTTCGTGTCCTAGAACAGCAACAGACATTCCTCGAAACTTACCTATTCCGGCTATGATTGCAAGATCGTTTCCAAATAGTCTGTCGCCCGCGAGTGGTACGAAATTATCAATGAGTGCATTGATGTAATCCGACGTTTTTGGGCGTTCTTGATGCCTGGCAACTAAAACTTTCTGCCACGGAGTAAGTTCGCTATAGATTTTTTTCAGAAGTTTTTTTTGCTTGTTTTCCAGTCTTTTGATCTCATCAATTATACTCAAATCTCCGGTATTGAGATTTTTTAATTCCTTTATTTTAGAATCGAGTTCAAAAATCGGTCGTTCAAAATCCAAAATAATCATTCATACCTTCTTATTATCGTTGTTAATAAATCGATACAGTGCAAATATACAAGAATTTTGGTGTATAGTATATTGTAGTAAACAAAAAATAAATAAACGCTATTGGTAAAAATGGATAAAAAAAGCAGATATCTGGAGCTGAAAAAGCTACTTAATTCATATTCTAAGCAGTATTATTTGTTAGATGATCCCGCTGTAAGCGACGCAGAGTATGATAAATTGTACAATGAACTTCTTGCGATAGAAGCAGAATTTCCGGAATTCAAAACGGCATCCAGTCCGTCACAGAAAGTTGGTGCGAAAGCATCTAAGAAATTCAAGAAAATCACACATTCAACAGAGATGTTGTCTTTGGAAAATGCGTATAACGAGGATGATATTACGGATTTTATGGATCGCGTAAAGAAGTTGGCAGGCTCTGATGATGTTCAGTTTGTGTTAGAACCGAAATTTGACGGATTATCGGTGTCGATCAAATATAAAAACGGAGTTCTTGTAAATGCAGCGACAAGAGGAGATGGACGAGTTGGTGAAGATGTGACACAAAACATCATGACCATGGATATTCCGAAGAAAATTCCTTTGGCAGGCGAGCTTGAAGTCCGTGGCGAAGTAATCATGCTGAAAAAGGATTTTCAGGAATTGAACGAACAGAGGGAGCGCAATGGCGAGAAAATATTCGCAAATCCACGTAATGCAGCGGCTGGTTCTTTGCGGCAATTGGATCCGGAAATTACTCGATCAAGAACATTGCAGTTGTTTCCATATACAATAATTTCTTCTGAAGTTCATTTTTTAACGCAAATAGAAGTTTTAGAAACGTTACGAAAATGCGGTTTTACGGTTTCTGAATATTCTGCGCTTTGTCGTACACAAGCTGAAGCACACGAATTCTATTTAAATCTTGAAAAACGCAGAGCAGATTTAGAGTATGATATAGATGGTGTGGTATATAAGCTAAATAATCTTGATTTACAACGGAAACTCGGAGCATCGGCAAAATTTCCACGGCATTCTATAGCGTATAAGTTTACCGCGGAAAAGGCGGAAACAGTTATTACCAATATTGTTGTACAGGTCGGACGTACGGGAAATATAACTCCTGTTGCTGAGCTAAAGCCTGTTACCGTTGGTGGTGTTGTTGTTTCAAGAGCAACTTTGCATAACAAAGATGAGATTGAGAAAAAAGATATTCGTGTCGGTGATCGTGTTGTGTTGCAAAGGGCAGGGGATGTTATCCCGCAGGTATTGTATCCGATTTTGAGTGAACGTCCGGCGAATTCACAACCATTTATTTTTCCTGATAAATGCCCTTGTTGTGGATCGCTTTTGGTCAGAGAAGAAGCAGAAGTCGCAATAAAATGCATAAATTTGGATTGTGAAGCGCAAATAATCGAAAATTTGGCTCATTTTGTATCAAAATATGCGTTTAATATAGATGGATTAGGTGAGCAAAGCATTCGCTATTTATTTGAAAGAAAAATTGTACTGAGCGCACCTGATATTTTCGAGATAGAAAGTAAAAACGGTCGAGAATTTAATCTACAGAACGCAGAAGGGTGGGGGAGACAATCCGTAGAAAATCTATTCACATCTATAAACACTTCCAGAAGTATTTCTTTGGACAGATTTATATATTCGCTTGGAATTCCGCAAGTCGGACGAGCTATTTCGAAGTTGATTGCGGCATTTTGGGGATCATATGGTAATATGCTGAAAAATATACGAGCAGAAAATTATGATGATCTGTTGTCTATTGATGGCATAGGAGAATCTATAGTTGATGATATCAAAAATTTCTTCAAAAATGAGCATAATATAAAGGTCATAACGAGACTTGCTGGAGATGAAAATACTCCGGGATATGTCATTGTTGCTGACGCAGAGCGAGTAGAAAGCGGTGAATTGGCGGGAAAAACAATAGTATTTACCGGATCTATGCAGAGATTTACGAGAGATCAAGCGAAAGAAGCCGCGGAACGTTTGGGGGCAAAGGTTTCTTCATCGGTATCATCAAAAACGTCTTTTGTTGTAGTAGGTGAAAATGCGGGAAGTAAGCTCGAAGACGCGCGAAAAAAAGGCGTAAAAATCATCTCAGAAGAAGATTTTGAAAAAATAATTGAAAAAAATTCGCGAAGTTAACACTTAATAAAGCAATTATGGTTCAAAATCTGATTTAAGTATTGGGTTTTGTATCATGAGTTTTTTTAGTAATGCAGTACGGCTTATCCGTAGAAAAGAAGTAAAAGATTCTCAAAACAGCGAAAAAGTCGCTAATAATTCAGAATATACGGAATTAAACGGATCTTTGCAGCTAGATTTTTCTCTCAGAAATTATGCAAAGGAATCGTTTTCTGTTTTGATTGTGCGTCCTCTTTCTTTATATGTGCAGAAAATTCTCAGGACATGCGCATTCTTAATTTCCGGAATATTGGTTGGAGGTCTTGTAGCACTCATTAGCTGTCTTATCGCACTGCAATTTGGGTCAGTTGAGAATACGGTAATTTCTGCTTTTCTTTTGAATAAAATCGAAAAAATGCTACCGGATTATGATTTATCCATAAAATCAGCGATGTTGCATTGGAACAGTGAAACAAGCTCTGTTGAGATAAACTTAAATAAAATAAGATTTGATGATTTCTTTATTCCTCGAGTTTCTATTTTGCCTGATTATGCGGAATCATTTAAGCAACAAAGATTTATCGCAAAGACTATATCAATAGTAAGGCCAAAAATTTCACTTGATATAGCGGATGATTTTCAAACAATATCAGTTAGCCCTAACTTTGCTAAGGGAGGAAGGAATAAAGCATATTTTGAACCTATCTCAAGTGTTATGAGCGTAAAAGATTCATTGATAGGTACAAATAGTAATGCTGTTATTAAATTGGTAAATGCAGATGTTTCGATACTTGAAAACGGAGTACGTTGGGATCTTCAAAACTTGTATTGCGAACATAAATTGGGCGAAAATGTACCATCGATAATTGATTTTCGTGCGGTACTGCCTAAACAAAGCTATTCTTCCAGTGTGAGAATGGTAAAAAGTGCAGATAACTTAAATTATGATGTAAAAATTAATTCTCTGAATCCATCTGTAATATATGATTCGTTTGTAAAGAGAAAAACAGCTATCGAAAAGTTTCTTCCATTGATTCAAGGGTATAATCTTCCTGTTTCGGGAGATATTAAAGTTGCACTAAATCCTGATTACAGCTTGAAAAAAGGAGTATTCAACCTTGTAACATCCAGCGGAAGTATAAGGCTTCCGAACAGGAATACATTATCGCTAAATCTCGGGAAAAGAATTGATAACGGAAGTATTTCCGGAAGAATATACAGCGACAAAATGCTTATAGACTTCATAAATGTATCTTATGGCAATTCAGGAGTTCAATTGACTGGTTTGTCAGTTCCTTTGAGCGATTTTAATTTCTTAGATGTCGCAAATGTTGATGGAACACTCAGTTTAACCAGTGTAAATACGAAAGAGATGTATACTATACTTCCTCATAACATTTCTAAATCAATTATTCCTATTTTCCAGAATTATCTACCGGGATTTAGGTTAGATTTGCTGAAATTTGATTTGAAAGGAGCAATTACTTTTGGTGATCGTTTAAATGATGAAAAATTATCTATCAGCCAAGGGATTTTCAAAATTCATGACGCAAAAATCTCTATTGGTGAACATGTCGCTACTAATGTTGATGCTACAGGCAGTATAAAATCAGACGGAGTTGACGTAAAAGTCACCAACGCTCTGTTTGGAAAAGCAAAGATAAATAGCGGCGTGTTCTTTATCTCTAACCAGGATAATTCTTGGATTGGCAGAGTTAATACCGATGTTGCTGTTGAAGATATTTCAACTTATGCTCCGGGAATTTCCGATAAATTCGCGTCATTTCCAATTGGAAAGCTTGGTATAAAAGGCTTGGCGAAAGTTGATTTAAAGGTTGTTCGTGTTGCCGGGAACGAATTAGGTGAGAATGTACCTCCTTTTATCATGGTTGAAGGTGATGGAGCTATTTCATCTGAAGATAATACAAAACAATTCAAAATTTCTTGGAATGAAAAAGGATTGTCTGCTGTCGGCGATATTGAAAGCGGGAAAATCGGCACTCATTTTAAGATAGAAGAGGACTTTATTAAAAATACGGGAACAAGTGAGTTCAAATTCAAAGGAGAATCTGCATTTTTCACAGAATTCTTCCCGTTCATTGCTGATAAAATGCGTGGGAATTTTGATATGACAATCACAAATTCTTGGAATGACAGAGGTGAGGACTTTGATATTTATGCAGATCTTAATAATGCCAATATGTTTCTTCCGGTTGTCGGAAGCGTGAAACTGAATAACGAACAAGGGACATTCAGTACGCACGTTCATAAATATCCGGATAGAATAGTGCTTTCTCAGATGTATCTTGATACACCTAAAACAAAATTTAAAGGACAGGTTACAACAGATAACAATTGGAATGTTACAGAATGCGTAATTGAAAATGTGGTATCAGACGGAATTGCAGCAGATATCAGCGTACTTAAGAAAAATGATAAGAAAACCATTATATCTCTTGTAGGTGATGTATTTGATGCAAGTAAGCTAATCAATATGATTGAACGTGCTGATAAAAATACGTGGTTGGTAACTTATTTGAATCTAAAAGAACTTACAATCAATGGTAACAGTAAGATAAAGAACGTAAAGGGAACTGTTGATATTCTCGGAGGTAAGATTGTAAAAGGCGCTTGTATCGGAGTTATCGGAGAATCAACCGTAGCTTTAAATACCAGCGATGTTAAAGATGGCGGAGACTATTTGCTTTCTATATCAGCGTCGAATGCCGGTGATTTCTTAAAAGCAATTGGTATTGGAGATACCATTAGCGGAGGAAGTCTGAATTTGGTCATGAAGTCGTCTAAACTTTCGGATGGTTCGATGTCAGGTGCTTTTGAAATGGATAACTTCTTAATAAAGAACAGTCCACAGCTTACAAAACTGATATCTTTGTCTTCTCCGAATTATCTGATGGGAACAGATTTAATCGTTGGGTTTAATAATTGTACGGGTAGTATCATTGTTGTAAATGGAAAAATAAAGCTGGACAATTGTAAGGCAGTCGGACCAACGGTAGCCATTTCTTTAGGTGGAGAATACGATAGGATTAACGATAACTGGAATATTGCGGGTATTCTGTTACCTACATCTTCGGCAAACAACCGTAATGTAAGCGAATTATTGGCGGCGAACTTCAATATTACGGGATCATATTGGAATCCAAGTTTGTCGGTTAATACTCCGAAATTTGTACCAAGCAGTACTTTGTCTGATTTATTTGGAGATATGGTTCCTTTGCTGAATAATGATTATAACTACATACGCAGAGAGGATTCCGACCTTATTGCTCCTCCGGCTACAGATGTAATAAAGGATCCATATGCGCAGGAGGCATTTGATAGAGTTACAGTTCCGGCATCATCATCTCCTGTACCTAACAAAAAGAAGAAAGTTAGGAATGTAAAGAGGCTTGATCAAAAATTCGGGGTGACAATTAAACGCGGTTTAAAATCAGTATAGTGAGCAAATAATAGTAGTAGTGAGTAATGGTAAATAGTAAATAAGTAGGAAAAGCAACACATATTAACAGCATATATTATAGATGTAGATAGATATAGATAAGGTATTATAGATAAGGAGAAAGAAGACATGAGTAACAATAAAGTAACGACAATATTACTTGGAGGTATTCTTATAGCACTTGCAAGTATCGCTTTTATTAATGAAAAACAGAAGAATGGTAAAGGTGATAGAAGCATTTATGTCGAAGGTAATGTGGAGCGTGAGGTTATTGCTGATACGGCATGTGTTTCGAGCATATCGGCACTGATCAGCAGGAGTTAGATCATCGCAATTCTGAGGAAAAGCTGGTTATTAACAAAGTATTACTCGATAAGGGCATATCACAGGGCGAAATAGAAATGTATAATTATGTAAGAGAGGATCGTCGCAGGAATAATAACAATGACGAGAATTCTTATGTAATAAGGTATCGTGTCGGATATTTTGTCCATATAAAAACTGATAAACTAGCCTTGGTTGCTGGATTAAAAAACAACATTTCTAAGATGTTAGGCGGAAATTTCGGATTGGTGCAGAATACTCTTAAGGTATCTTGCTCAAAACAGGAAGAGATAAATCAG
>CAJOEB010000019.1 GCA_905233775.1 uncultured Alphaproteobacteria bacterium
CTATGTAGTTGTTACAGTATAGAGCTTATAAAAGCTGAAAATATTTTTTAAAGAATCTGATTTTTTATAGTATCTATAAATCAAAAAACAATTATTTACTATAAGAATAGTAAGATTACGATTATAAGGTAATAATATATGTTTTTTCACAAATCTACGAAACATTTTATATTGAAAATACCGTGTATGTATGGGGGGGGGTTAGGATTTCTTTCAGAAGAAGACCTAGCTGGATAAATTATATTTATTTCAAATTTATTGCTGATTGGTATAAAATAATTCCTTTAGGAACATACTGTTTTCCAAGAGTAATTACTACACAACTTTTTTTTAAACCTACAAAATCATTAGGAGAAGAAACATTTCCATTTGATTTAGCTTTTTTTAACGATCTAGATGTAGTTGCAAAATTAATTGAGAACAGATTTGAAAACTTTTTTTATGGATTGGAATTTAAGAGAAATCAGGATGGAACAGGAATTTATATAAATAAGAAATTAAACGCGGTTTTTAATCATGATGGAAATTTAACCAAAGATGAATTTGTGAGTAGGTATAATAAAAGAATCGATTATTTTTATAATTATATAAAAGATAAAAAGAAAAAAATATTTTTTATTATTGCCACTTACTCTCATTTAAATGAGCGTACAATAGATCATATTATAGAAGCAATAGAAATTTATAGAAAAGATAACTATCAATTAATAATTATCAACCAAAATAAAGATAACTTAATATCTAATAGAAAAAATGTTTCAGTTATTGAAGCTTATCATTTAAGGAAAGAATTTGATTTATTAAATACCAATGGTCAATGGGTTGCTGAATTATCTACCTTGGAGATGAAAGAAGCAAAAGTATTTCATGAATATATGAAAAAGGAATTCAAAACCTTAATAAAAAAGAACGATTGACTTTTTTGTCAAGAATAGAGATCTTGCGAAAGTCGAAAATGGCATTTGGAAGACGCTGATTATCAATACACCAAAAATGCCTAAAATAATTTTTGCAAGATCTCTAATATTTGAGATTTCAGAAAAACATTCGAAATGTTATTTTAAATTTTTAGAAGAATAATGAAAAAAGAAAGTAACAGTCAATTATGATTATGCCAAAGCTTGGCGATATTTCTCTAATTCCTGACGGAATTTTATAGATTCTTTTTCGCTAATTCTATATTTTGGTTTATCAATCTGTTTTGTTTTGTTCAAATCGTCTGAATTCTGCAATTGTTTATTGTTGCTGCTACTACTACCATTATTATCTGTGATATTTGCTGCTGTAGTTTTTTCTGTTTGGTTATTTTGAGCGAATAATCCATAGCTTTTATATGTATTATTAATATATTTGTCGAAATAATTCTTTATATTCAGCATTGCTGTTTCATCCATCCAGTCAGAACCTGAACTCCTGCTCGAAGATCGTCTTGCAGATGCGCTGCTATCGCTTGAACTGTATGATCTGCTGGAATTGTCTCTGGAATTGCCTCTATTTCTACTATTACTACTGCTATTGCGACTGTTGCTGTTGCCGCTTCTACTGCTACTTTTGCCACCCCTACCGCTACTACTATCGCTAACATTTCGGCTGCTACGCTGATTTCTTTCGTTCATTTCATCGGATCTTTCTTTACTACTTTGCCGTGTTCTTCCTCTTTTGTTGCTACTTGTCGTTTCCGATTGTCTTCTGTCTTCATCGCTGTAACTGCCGTTGTATCGGCTATCATCATCGTCGTTATATCCTGAATATTGTGAATATTCTTCTTCTTGATGTCTTTGAGTTTTTTTTGCCTTTGCCTGACTTTTCTTTGATTTTTTGCTTGTTGTACTGCTGTTATGAGTATCCCAATATATTTTTTCTATTATATCTGCATAATCTTTGTCATCACGGGCTTGTTGGTGTATTTTTTCTGCCAGTTCCTGAACGCATATACAATCTTGCAATTCGTCCATTGATCTACCAAAACACGAATTTTGTAGTAAAAATATTGATAAAACTCCACATATCTTCAGTACGTTTTTCATAATTCACTTCCCGGTTCACTTCCAGCTGACATATTTTTCAACTTACGACTTATATGATTACAACTTACATGAAAAATGTTAAAATTTCGTATGGAAAGCAAAAAAGTGTACTTATAAAAATATACTTTATATTTTTAGTGTTTTTTCAATAAATCGGGGTTAACATCGCTTGCAAATAACGTTATTCTGTTAGCTATTGAGCGAGAGATGATTATTGGAGAATTCTTATGGTAGTTAGTGTTTCTTTTGTTGATTCTTTTCAAGACGGATCTAGTCTGGTTGTAGGCGTGTATGCGGGTGGTGAGCTATCTGCAAGTGCAAAAAAAATGGATGATAATGGTGAGATCTCGAAAAATGTCGCAAAGATGTCTTTTTCAGGGAAGTTATTTGAGACTGCGTCGTTTATTTCGGCTAATGATAATCGCAAATATATTTTGTTAGTTGGTCTCGGTGAACAAGATAAAATTTTTTCGAATTATGAATTGCAAAAGCTTGGTGCAGAAATTTACTCCAGTGCCAGCAAATTCGATGATTGCTTTTTAGCTATTGGTGGTGAGGATGTAAAAAGCGAAAGTTCGGGAACTAATTTAATGATATCTTTCGGATTACTCCTCAAATCATGGCGTTTCGATAAATATAAGACAAAAAAAGATGAAAGCATAAAATTAAAAGATGTAAAATGCGTTGTTACAGATGTTGCAGCAGCTGAAAACGATTTTCAGCCATATAAAAACTTAGCCCAAGCTATTTTCTTGACGCGTGAAGTTGTCGCAGAACCTGCAAACGTTATATATCCGGAGACATTTGCATCTAGATCATTAGAATTATTTAGAGCTGGCGTTGATGTAGAGGTTCTTGGTAAGCAAGATATGGAAAAGCTGGGCATGAATGCACTGCTTGGTGTAGCTCAGGGAAGTGAGCATGAGCCGAAGATGGTCATTTTGCGATGGAATGGCAGTGAAAATTCCTCAGATGCGCCAATAGCTTTTGTTGGAAAAGGTGTTACATTCGACAGCGGAGGAATTAGCATAAAACCATCGGATCATATGGAGGATATGCGACACGATATGGCAGGAGCAGGAGCAGTTTTGGGACTGTTGAATGCGGTTGCACTCAATAAATTACCGATAAATGTCGTTGGAGTAATGCCATTGGTAGAGAATATGCCTTCAGGAACAGCACAACGTCCCGGAGATATTGTAAAATCAATGTCAGGACAGACAATTGAAGTACTTAATACAGATGCAGAAGGACGTTTGATACTCGCTGATGCGCTTTGGTATACGCAAGATAAGTTTAAACCGAAAGCGATTATTGATCTTGCTACGTTGACTGGTGCAATTGTCATTGCTTTAGGACATGAGTTCGCTGGTTTATTTAGTAACAGTGACTTACTTGCGGAAAAAATCAGTGCTTCAGCAAAGAATACGGGCGAGAAGGTTTGGCGTTTGCCTATGACAGAGCATTTTGATCGAGGAATTGATTCAGATCTCGCAGATGTGCAAAATTGCGCAAAACCGGGAATTCGCGCAGGAAGTATAACTGCTGCCCATTTCTTAAAGAGATTTGTAAATGGTACTCCGTGGGCACATATAGATATTGCAGGCGTTGAAATAACCTCAGGAAAGATGTTTATATGCAGTGATGGTGCAACAGGTTTTGGTGTGCAATTGCTGTACGATTTCTTGAGTAAAATTATTAGCTCAGATGATGTTTTTGATGCGAATGCGTAATTTTTCTTTCGAAAGTATAATTACTTTGGCAGAGCAGAATTACGAAAATTTATTGTGTAAACAATTATTGTATAAATAATTAACTTTTTTTCTTTCTTATAATTGTTCTCGGCGAAAAAATCGGGAACAATTACTTTTTTTTATAATTTTTGGCTCATTATTTACTAATTCAATATATAAATATAGAGATGTTAATGTGATTTATAAACTTTTGAGAAATTTTTCATCATTTTATATTCTTAATCAGATATATGTGCTAATTTTAACTGTTTTTCTTATTGAATTCGCAAAACTTGTTTCTAACTACTAACTTAATAAGTATTTCAATATAATTTATTTTACTTAGAAAATCGTATTTTGTATTTTTCTTGTTCATTATTTTCAGCAAACTGAAAAAAAAAGATACTATCTACAAATAAAATACTTAAATCGGAGTTGATATTTCCATCTGAGCTATAGTTTTAATAAATATCTCGAAATTAAATAATGTTCTTATCAAAGATTAATAGAGATCTTGGGAAAGTCATTTTAGGCATTTTTTGTGTACTGATAATCAGAGTCTTCCAAATGCCATTTTCGACTTTTGCAAGATCTCTAATGATGTTTTACTGCTTATCTCATTTGTTATAAATGTTTTGATAGTGCGTTATATTATTGCTTCTTATTGTACTTTCGTTCATATGATTATCGATTTTCTTTCTACGATATTTATTATGTTTGTGTATCATCAGTTTATAATTTATGCTGCTATTCTATTCTTATAATGTGGATTTTTTTGGAGTATCTCATATATTTCGTAACGATATTCCTTCACAAATTCAACGAATTTACCATTTACAATCTCATCTTTTATATGGTGTTTTTGCATGAATTTGATAATTTCTTGTTGGGCATATTCATATTGTTCAGGGAATTCAATCATCAATTCAATTTCCATTATCTTATACATAAAATTAGTTTTCGGTGATGTAATTTTGTCTAAATCAATATGCAAATTACCTATTCGAAATCTTTTGCGATGTGTTATGAGATTTGATAATTCCATAAGGTTATCAAAATTGTTTAAATTAAGCTTGGTTAGAATTTTCTTATCATCTTCAATTTCTTCATAAATATCTGATTTTTTGCTGCTGCTAATGACTGGTATTTTTAATTCATACTTTTCATTTCTTTTTCGTAGCCAAATATCATTTTTTATTAATCTTAGATCATCAAAATCTAAACAAATATCATAAAAAATACATTCATTTGTTTTTTGTGCATTATTATTTAAAAAATCCAAAAATTGCTCTGTCGGACGGCATTTTTTCTCTACCTCAATCATTGATTATCTCTTAATTTATTTACGCGAATATATTAGAGTTATTGCGAAAGTAATTTTTGGCGTTTTTTGTGTACTGATAATCAGAGTCTTCCAAATGCCATTTTCGACTTTCGCAATAACCCTATTATGGATAAAAAACTTGGTGGGCAATGCAGGATTCGAACCTGCGACACCCTGATTAAAAGTCAGGTGCTCTACCAACTGAGCTAATTGCCCGTACAAAATGGGGTAATTGCAAAACCCCGATATCGCTACATAAAATAGAGAAAAAAGTTGTTTAACGCAATAGCAAATCTTCGATATTTTCAAAGAACTTTTTCAAACGTCATTGCAACTCCTTCTCCTCCGCCAACGCACAATGTTGCTAATCCTCTTTTAGCATCTTGTAAACGCATGGCGTTGAGGAGTGTCACGACAATTCTTGCTCCACTTGCTCCTAACGGATGTCCCAAGGCACATGCTCCGCCGAATATATTAACTTTTTCGGCAGGAATAGAAAATTCTTTTATCGCTGCCATAGCAACGACCGCAAATGCCTCGTTTATTTCAAAAATATCGATATCTTTTATATCCCAATGCGATTTTTCTAAAACCTGTTTAATTGCACCGATAGGAGCAGTCGCAAATAATCTTGGAGCTTGTGAAAATGACCCTAATGCTACAATTCTGGCAAGCGGAGCGACTCCCAACTCTTTAGCTTTTGACTCTTTCATTAGTAACACAGCAGCGGCACCGTCAGATATGGAACTGGCCGAAGCAGCTGTAATTGTTCCATTCTCTTTGAATGCCGGTTTAAGATTTGGCATTTTTTCAAGATCAACAGAAAATGGTATTTCGTCAGTATCGATTATTTTCTCAGTTTTCTTAACTTTTATACTAACAGGGACTATCTCGCTTTTAAAACTACCGTTTTCAATTGCTTTTCGTGCTTTTGCAAATGTTAATTGCGTGTATATGTCTTGATCCTGTCTCGTAAATGAATAGGCATCTACAGCATTTTCTGCATAAGCTCCCATGACACATTGTTCATATGCATCCAGCAAACCATCTTTAACCATGTGATCGATGATTTTTCCATCATTAAATCGATATCCGAAACGCGCTTTTTCAAGTAGATATGGCGCGTTTGTCATGCTTTCCATACCACCTGCAACTACAATTTCGGATTCTCCGGCAAGAATTGCGTTTCTGGCTGCCATAATTGCCATCATTCCCGATCCGCAGATTTTATTAATATTTACACATCTAACGGATACATCAAGACCGGCAGAAAGAGTTGCTTGGCGAGCAGCTGACTGTCCTAATCCTGCGGATAAAACACAGCCCATGTACACCGAATCAATTTTGTCGGATAAACCTTGAGATACTTTTCTGATTACGTTTTTCCCAAGTTCTACTGCTGACGTTGATTTAAAACTTCCACCGAATGCGCCAAGAGGAGTTCTTGCCGCAGAAACGATAACAACAGACTCCATTATAATAACACCACTATACTACATAACAATTACTACAACATATATTAATTAATATTAGAATTATTTAAAATAATATCAAGATTTAAATTAGATTGTGGCAGATATAATACATATATAATGAGGGATGGGGATGGTGATTTGTTGAAACCTTTATATGGATAGGAGCGACAATATCTTTAGACATCATTGAGCATTTGCTTCTGTTGGTTTTACTATCTAAAAGTTATTTTATTTTTTCGATGTTTTCTTCTTTTTTGAATATTCTTATATTACTGTTATTATCATAATATTTTTTGAGTAGAATATTTTGATATTCGTTATAAGCTTTTTTTATTTCTGTTGTTATTAGCTTGTCTGTCTTTTTTATGAAATAATAGTTTGTTATTTTTGTATCTTTACTACTAATATTATCATTATGCTTTATTATATCTATCGACTAAATATTAATATTGTAGTGCTTTAAGCAAAAATTGTTTTATTTTCTTAAAAATATCGTTTTGCTGTTTTTCAGAAGGAAGTTTTTTTGTTTTATTCCTGCTTATTGCTTATTATCGTGGTAACCGAACAAAATAAGTTGTAAAACTTTTAAATACATAAATTATATTAATTTTATCAGACAATCATTAATGAATTTTTTATAATATTCCTCACAATAACTTTTGATTATTTTATAGTCATATGCACGTTTTTTTATCTTGTTTTAGAATAAAAGTTTCAAGATTATCTTTCGTTTTTCCTTCAGGAACCGATTCAAATCGTAGCGTTTTTAATAAAGGACAAACTTTTGTAATTTGTTGTATAATTTACTACTCATAATAATACCTTATAATACCTTAATATTTATTGCTAACTAATCTTATACAATAGAGTTATAGCAAAAATCATTTTATGCGTTTTTTATGTAATCATAATCAGCGTCTTCCAAATGCCATTTTCGACTTTCGCAAGATCCCTAATAATTTTCATATACTTGTTGTTTATATACCTTTAAGATCTTACTTCTTTTTTTCTTTTTTAAAGAAGCCAGCTCGTACAACAAGACGCAGTTTCTTGTTTATACTCTGACTTTCTTGTGAGTTCCATGAATTGACATTTTCGCCTTCATCTTCTCCTGTGATTGTTACTTCGCCTTGTTTCAGGTATGCGACGCCTTGTATCGTATCTCCTTGTGGTTCGACAAAAGCTTCAGCATTTTTTCTTGCGTTAGCTGATGCTTCTTTCATCATTTCCAGTTTTATATTTACAAAATTCGTTAATTTATAGCTGTAGTAATATGTTACTAATACACCTTCTGCCGAAAGTTTTACGATATCTGCTTTTATTTTTCCAATTTTTTCAAGTTCTTTTGTTTTTATACTAATTGTATCGTTTGATCCGAAAAGTCTTTTTCGTTCTGTTGTTGTTACTCCGGATATCGATGTTGTTTTGTTTTCTTCGGTGTAGTTCGATGTATTCATAGAAAAACTTACGATTTCAGTATCGGTTATTCCCTGCTGTTTTAAAAAAAGTATGACTTTTTCTTTATCTGATATTCGCTTTTTATATAGGTCTTCGAGATTTTCATATCCATTGTTAGATATATCAATTGACATATCTCCTATATCTGCGCGAACAATTTTTTCAGCAAGTCCTTTTACCTCTATTAATTTATTTGAGTACGAATTGAGATATCCGAAACTACCTAGTCCAAGTGCAATAATTGCTGCTGCTCCTAATAGACCTATCAGAATAATAAAAGCATTAAACTTACTTTTCATGGAATACCTTCTTTTATGTAAATTTCATATATTATTTTCATACATTATATAGAGATTTATTTTATAGAATAATTTCTAAGATTCATTTAAAAACGAAAATATGTTTTATGATTGTTCTATATCGTTTTTATTTGCACATATGCTCGTTTAATGTTAAATTCATTTTCATATAAATGCCCGTGTGGCGGAATGGTAGACGCTACAGACTTAAAATCTGTTGTCCTTTCGGGCGTGGGGGTTCGAGTCCCTCCACGGGCACCAAGAAAAATCTTAAAAAAAAGTCTATGATATATTGAAATAATTGTATCAGCTGTTACATCATAATATAAAATAATATAAGTAACTTGTTCATTTCAGTTGTATTTTTTTACTATTTTACGGGAAATAATCCGGGTTTTGGCGTGATTACTATGTAATATACAAAAAGATGTTTGCTGCCGGTGATAAATGTTTCTTCTTTAGGTTGCAACAAGAAAAATCCTAGTCGCTTTTTATCAAAGTTTGCCGTTTTTCTGTAACAGCATTTTATCAGAACACGCTCATCGCCATTTTTATCGCATACTAAGTTAGTATGTAGTTTTTGTATGTAAGATGTGTTTCTTGTTATAATACTACCGCCTCCATAATACATTCCTTTTGGCGTTGTTGCGGCACTTCCTGCTTTTATGGATCCTGCCCATACATTTTGGTGTTGGTATTCATCATTATTTGTACGTTTTATCCAATGATAGTCGATAACGTAATATATGCCTAATGGATGTGGATCAAACATATTATTATTGTTGAAAAAGTTGAGACAACTGGCGTATGTTATGCGAGCAATATCACCATAAGTAATCTGTTTATTAGTACGGTTGTTAGAGATATGCTGAACCATACTTGCAGCAAGGTACGCAGAAGATTTTAATTTATCTTTTAACTCATAAAAACGGTAGTGGTCACAAGCAAAAATAAGAAGTGTAAGTAAAACAGGAATAGAAAACGCAAATTCAATTAATATGTTGCCATTACCAGGTTTTGAAAGATATTTCTTGAATATTATGGAGAAAAGTTGGGTGAATTTTGCGAATATTGCCTTTAATAAATGCTGATTACCCCCCCCCTGTGGGTATTCTTAGAGAATGAATTGAATGATGTATTCATTAGATATGCTCCTTATTAATATATAAGAAAGTTTTAGCAGATAATAATTAATGAAAAGATAATGATAGATTTTTCATAGTTTTCATTCTTTTTTCTTTTACATATTTTATATATATATTAATTATATAATGGATTTTATAATCAAATTTAGAGAGAATGGGTAATAATAATCTAAAAAATTCATTTGAGAGTGATCTTTTATTCTTTTATAGGAAATAGTCCAGGTTTTGGCGTGATTACTAATCTATATGCAAATCCAATTGTATTATAGTTATTACCGGGTTGTCCGAAATTCGGAGTTAGCAAATAAAATCCTAACTTATTTTTTGTAAAATTATATTTATTGTACCAACAAACTATCATTACTCGTTCATCTCCATCTTTATTTGGTACTAAATCTTGATTGATTGCTTGTATACTTGCTAAGGAACTTGTTGTATTAACATTAAAACCTTTATTAATACGAGCTTCAAGAGTTGTTGCAGAAGAAGGTGATGTTGTAAAATAGCATTTTTGAAATTGATAACTGTTATTACTCAATTTTTTAACATAGTAAGTATATACTATGTAATATATTCCTAAAGGATGTGAACCAGACATAGAATTAGTGTGGAAGAGATTGAGACAACTGGCGTAGGCTATGCGAGCAATATCATTTAGTGTAAGCTGTTTTGAATTATGCGTGTTACCAATTTGTTGGATCATACTTGCAGCAAGGTACGCAGAAGATTTTATTTTGTTTCGTAATTCATAAAATCGATAATGATCATTTACAAAGAGCATAAGTAAAATCGCTATTGGAATAGAAAAAGCGAATTCGATAAGGATACCACCTTTATTATACGATGTTCTGTGTTCACGACATTGAGTAGCACATTTACGTTTGTGGTTAAAAGAAAATAGTGAAAGATATTCAACTACTCGCTTAATGAGAGAGAATAGATTACCCCCCCCCATCTATTATTTATAGATCTATTATTTATAGATAGTATTTGTTTTTGTAGAAAAATTTTTGTTTTTGAATTGGTCATTTGCTTTCTTCTTCTTCTTCTTCTTCTTCTTCTTCTTCTTCTTCTTCGTTAGATAAAAAAAACTAACATACTTTCTGCTAATTTTTGGTTAATGGATAATTTATAAAAAAATCACAACAAAATACATTTTTGTGATTGTATTTATAATATTATTATGCAACTAATAGTATATATATTTAAGTTAGGGAGGCTAATATGTTAAGAATACTAACATTGTTTGTGTTGTTTTTTTCAATGTTTGTAAATGTGAGTGCAGATTTTCAGCGATTATCTCGTAATGGTCGACCCGCATTCTTTTACAGTGATGATGAAAAGGGAAGTAATAGAAATCACATTTTAGTTGCTCTTAATGCAGCTCGTGATGCAATACAAGCTAAGAAAGACAGAGATAGCGGAGATCTTGTAAGAATGGCGGCTAGAAAGACCGGACAAGAGTGGATATTTGATCTTGCAGAACAAGCTTCTAGGATATTGGTTAATCCATTTAAATGGATAATGATAGAAACACTGAAAAGAGAAGGAATC